>JBFLZB010000179.1 GCA_040756475.1 Thermodesulfobacteriota bacterium | reverse complement strand
CCGCAGCAGCGGGCTAGCCCGCCGACACCAGAGCGTTCTTTTCCGGATCGTGTGGGTCGATCCAGTGGCAAGCCAAGCCGGAGGTCTTGGGCGCGTAGGGGCGCACGGCGTGCGCCCGGAGGGTTCAGGGTGGGCCCGATGGTGGGCGCACGCTGTGCGCCCCTACGGGTGAGCTGGCCGCATTTCGGGGCTCTCGGCGGATATGCGAACCCACACGGATCGCAAGGGTACCTCTCTTGTTGGGGGAGCGAGCCTCTAGCGCCGGGACTCGAGCTCCTCCCACCGCGCCAGGAGGGTGTCGAGGCGGGTCCCGAGGGCGGTGAGCTCCTCCGAGAGGCTTTGCAGCTCACGGCGGCCGCCCGGGAGGGCCGACGGGTCGGAGAGGCACCCCTCGACCTCTCGCTTGCGGGCCTCCAGCCGCCCGATCTCCTCTTCCACAGCGGCGAGCTCCTCTCGCTCCCGATAGGAAATCCCCGATCTTCGCGCTGCCGGCGGGGAGGGCGATACGGCTGGCCGGGAAGACTTCGGCTGCGGCTGCTCTGCGCTTTCGGAGCGCCCTGCCCGCAGGCGCGTGAAGGTCTCGTAGTTCCCCTCGTAGAAGACCACCCGGCCGTCGCCCTCGAAGTGGAGGATGCCGGTGGCGACGCGGTCGAGGAAGTAGCGGTCGTGGGTGACCAGGAGCACGCACCCGGGAAACGACGCCAGGGCCTCGTCGAGCACCTGCAGGGTGGGGATGTCGAGGTCGTTGGTGGGCTCGTCGAGCACGAGCACGTTGGCCCCCACGAGGAGCAGGCGGGCGAGGAGCAGCCGGGCCCGCTCGCCCCCCGAGAGGGTGGACACGGGCCGCCGGTGGTCCGCCCGAGAGAAGAGGAAGTCTTCGAGGTAGGCGGACTTGTGCCGCCGGCGCTCCCCGGCACCCGGCAAGGACACCCACTCGCCGTCCCCGATGCTCCCGGCCACGGTCTCGGCGTCGTCCAGCCCGCTGCGGGCCTGGTCCAGGTACCCGATCCGGGTGTTCCGGCCCAGGGTTACCCGGCCGGCCGCGGGGGCGACCTCGCCCAGGAGGGCGCGCACGAGGGTCGTCTTGCCGCACCCATTGGGCCCCAGGATGCCCACCCGCTCACCGGCCCGCAAGCGAAGGTCGAGGCCGCGCACCAGCACCTGTCCGACCGCCTCCACCGCGAGGCCTTCGGCTTCGAGGATGGTCCCCCCGAGGCGCAGGCGCTCGTCCGGGGCGAGCGCGAGGGCGAGCTCCCTCTTGGCGGCGGGGGCCTGGCGAGCCTGCAGGTCCTCGACCCGGCCGATGCGGGCCTTCTGCTTGGTGGTGCGGGCCTTGGCGCCCCGGGCCAGCCACGCCTCCTCGCGCCGCAGGAGGTTCAGCAGGCGGGCCTGTGCCTCGTCCTCCCGCGCCAGCCGCTCGGCCTTCTGCTCGAGATACGCGGAGTACCCGCCCTCGTACGGCGTCAGGCGCCCGCCCTCGAGCTCGAACATCCGCGAGACCACCCGATCGAGGAAGTACCGGTCGTGGGTCACCAGGAGCACGGCCCCCGGGTAGGTCTGCAAGTGCTCTTCCAGCCACTCCACGGTCTCGGCGTCGAGCTGGTTGGTGGGCTCGTCCAGGAGGAGCACGTCGGGGGCGCAGAGGAGAATGCCCGCCAGGGCCACGCGCTGGGTCCAGCCTCCCGAGAGGGTGCCCACCCGGGCCTCCGGATCGTGGAGGGCGAAGCGGGAGCACATGGCCTCGACCCGGTGGTCCAGCGCCCAGGCCCCGTGCTGGTCGAGCCACCCGTGCAGGGCCTCCTGCTCGGCGAGGAGCCGTGCCGCCTCGGGGCCGGAGGCCTGCGCGAGGGCCTGGGAAGCGGACCGGTGGCGGGCGAGCTTCTCCCGGGCTTCCCCCAGGTGGGCTTCGAGCACCTGGCGCACCGTGGCCTCCGGCGCCAGGGCGGGGACCTGGGGCAGATGGGCGAGGGTCGCGCCCCGGCGGGTGGTGATGCGGCCGGCGTCGGGCGGTTCGTACCCCGCGAGGATGCGAAACAGGGTGGACTTGCCGCAGCCGTTGCGGCCCACCAGGCCCACCTTCTCCCTCTCTCCCAGGGCGAAGGTCACCCCGCCGAGGACGGTGGTAGATCCATAGGCCTTGCAGAGGTCCGCGACGTCGAGGACGTTCATCGGCGGGGCCCGGCGGCCCTGCGGGGCAAACCGGCAGCTGCGCCGGGGGCGGTCACCCGAGCCGTCGCCCGCCGCAGCGGCCCAGCTCCTCCCAGGCCCGCCGAAGCATGGCCTCGGTGCTGACCCAGTCGGCGCAGGCGTCGGTTACCGAGACGCCGTAGCGGAGCTTTCGAGGATCTTCCGGTATGGGCTGGTTGCCGGCCTCCAGGTTGCTCTCCACCATGAAGCCGAAGAGGGACCGGTTCCCGGCGGCCACCTGCGCGGTCACGCTCTCCAGCACCAGATGCTGCCGGCACGGGTCCTTGCCGGAGTTGGCGTGGCTGCAGTCCACCACGATCGCCCGGGGAAGGCCGGCCTCCTCCAGCAGGGCCTCGGTGCGCGCCACGTCCTCGGGCCCGTAGTTGGGGCGGCCGCCCCCGCCCCGCAGCACGATGTGCACGTCGGGGTTGCCCGCCGTCTGCACGATGGCGGCCCGGCCCCCGTGGGTGATCCCCAAGAAGCTGTGGGACTGGCCCGCGGCCTTGAGGGCGTCGACGGCGTTGGCAAGGTTGCCGTCGGTGGAGTTCTTGATCCCCACCGGAAAGGACAGCCCGCTCACCATCTCCCGGTGGATCTGGGACTCGCTCGTGCGGGCCCCGATGCACCCCCAACTGATGAGGTCCGCCAGGTACTGGGGGTTGATGGGCCCGAGGGTCTCGGTAGCCACGGGCAGGCCCAGTTCGGTAATCTCGCACAGCAGCCGTCGGGCGATGCCCAGGCCCTTGGAGATGCGGTACGTGCCGTCCAGGTCCGGGTCGTTGATGAGCCCCTTCCAGCCCATCCGGGTGCGGGGCTTCTCGAAGTAGACCCGCATCACGAAGAAGAGGCGATCCGCGAGCTCCCGGCCCAGGGCGGCCAGGCGGCCGGCGTACTCCAGGGCGGCCGCCGGGTCGTGCACCGAGCAGGGCCCCACCACGGCCAGGAGGCGCCGGTCGCGACCGTAGAGGAGGTCCTGGATCTGGCGGCGGGAGCCGGCCACGAACTCCGCTGCGCCGGCGGTCAGCGGGAAGACGCGCTTGAGGTCTTCCGGCGCGACGATCGGGCTCATGGCCTGGACTCGAAGATCTTCGGTGGTGTACATGGGCGTCCTGGGGTGAAGGGGCGGGCCGGTGCCGACCGACCGGGAGCCACATTAGAGCAGGGGGCGCGGCGGAAGGCAACGGGCAGGCGGGGAGGAATCCGTGCTGAGAGTGTGGGGGCACCTGGGGAGGAAGAAGGGCCGAAGCGCCGGCTGCCGCGCCTGCGGCGTGTGCTGCGAGGTCTACGCAGGCCACCTGCGGGCTGCAGCCGAGGACCTGGAGCGGTGGCGGGCCGAAGGCCGCACCGATCTCCTGTCGCGGGTGGGGGACGCGGGAGTGATCTGGTGCGATCCCGGCACCGGAGACCACCTGGAAGCCTGCCCCTACCTCGTGCGCGCCCCCGACGGGCCCCGCCGCTGCGCCATCCACCCCACCAAGCCCGCCCTGTGCCGAGCCTACCCGACCCCGGCCCACGCAAACCGCTGCGTGCGGGGCGTGAAGCACGCCTGGTGACTCGGGCACGGCGCCGGCTGTCCAGCCCTGTTCCAGAATCCACCACCAAATCTTTGGGGCGGGGTCCGGGAGTCCTGGAGCGCAGCCCCGTACCGCCTCGACCGAACCGCAGCAGCGAGGCCGAAACCTGTGAGACTCGGCGCACCGGCTCCCTCAGAGACGCCCCCTCCGAACATCGCGGATTGCGGGGCGGAGCGCAAGGGCTCCCGGACCCCGCTCGCCACCCAGGCGGTGGATCCAGGTGTTGGCCAGCCCTTGACAGCAGCGCGAAGGCGCGTATAATGCGCCCTCCTGTCGCGGGGTGGAGCAATTTGGTAGCTCGTCGGGCTCATAACCCGAAGGTTGCAGGTTCAAGTCCTGCCCCCGCTACCAGCCAATGAAAACGGGCACTTAGACCACGGTCTGGGTGCCCGTTTTTCCGTCCCGGCGAGGCTCTTTCCAGCCATATTTCCAGCCAGCGAAACCACCCTTCGGACGGCGCCGGACCCAGCCTGATGCCCGTCGCCCTCACCATCCCGGAGGCCGGCTGCACTGCGACTGACAGAGAGGAGATCAACACGCTGTGCCCACCTGAAGTCGTGCCCTCGGGGAAGCCGCCGCACTGCCGCCTCAGCCTCCCCCAACGCTGAGCGTCCATCTGACCCGCCGCGCGAGCTCCGGATCGACACCCTCTTCCCTGTTCGCTGCCAGGATCACGACCCCGTCGTATGCATCCACCCGCGCCAGGAGGTGGCCGACTCCCTGGTCGGCGTAGCGGTCGTGGCTGTCCCTGACGCTTGTGCGCCTGCCAAGCAGGGCGTCGGCCTCGTCAAGAAGGAGCACGGGACCTGACGCCGCCGCCCGGGCGAAGACCCGGTCGAGGTTCTTCTCCGTCTCCCCGATGTACTTTGAGACCAGGGTGGAGATGTCCACGCGGTACAGGGGCATGGCCCAGGGCCTCGGTAATGCCGTCGGCTACGGACAGGCGTCGCGCCGGACTTTGCCCCACCAAGAGCACTGGTCCGGGTAGGCGCTCGCCGCGACGGTGACGCGACGGTGACGCGACGGTGCTCTCGCCCAAGTCCACCCCGCGCCCCTCGTCCAGGAGCCGGCGAAGCACCTGGCGCACTTCCCCCACGGCGTCGCGGTAGGACGCACACGGGCGCTCCAGGCGCCGGGCCTTTGACCGGAGCCGCGCCCACTCCCGAACCAGCACGCCATTCGTCTTTTCGGAAATCATCGCTTTCGTAAGCGCCAATCAGCGGCTATACTGGAAACGATGTTTTCCGAAGACACCCAAGCCGCCCTGCGGGCGCTCGGTGCGCGGCTTCGCCAGGCGCGCTTGGCCCGAAACGAGCCACAGCACCGGTTTGCCCTGCGTCTGGCGGTGAGCGTGCCGACCTTGCGAAAGCTTGAGCAGGGAGACCCCGCGGTCGGCCTGGGTGTGCTCGCCGAGGCGCTCGCCGTGCTCGGCCGGCTCGAGGATCTCTCGGGCGTGCTCGCGCCGCCGAGGGATCTGTTCGCCCGCTGGGAGGCCGAGCAACGCCCCCGGCGTCAGCGGGCGCGTACCCGGAGGGCGGCTCCGTGATCGGGCTTGCCGTGTGGGTGACGCTCCCAGACGGGCAGCGACTTCGCGCCGGGCAGACCGTGTGCGATCCCGAGTCCGGGGAAGGAGCCTTCGTCTATGCCCCGGAGTTTCTGGCCCATCCGCAAGCGTTTGCCCTCGATCCGGCGGAGCTACCGCTGGGGCCGGGCCAGGCCGTGTACCGCCGGGAGGCGGGCGTGGCGCTTTGCTTTTCCGACGCGCTCCCCGACGACTGGGGCCGGCGGCTCCTGGTGCGCCGGGCGAGGCTGCCGCGCCATGAGCAGACTGCCGCGCATCTTCTGCGGGCGCTGGGGAGCTCGGGACTCGGGGCGCTGTCTTTCTCGACCGAAGGCAGCCCCTTGCCTCCCGATCCCACCCCAGGGCTGCCGGAGCTCGAGCGCCTGGTGGAGGCCGCCCAGCGCCTGGAGCAGGGGCTTGCGCTCGAGGACCCGGATCTCGCACTCCTGTTGCGGGCGGGAAGCTCCGCCGGCGGGGCCCGGCCCAAGGCGCTTGTTTTCGACGGCCCCGTGCCGGCAATCGCCAAGTTCCCGCGACCGGGAGACTTCCACCCGATCGTCGCACTGGAGGCCGCGACGATGGCGCTGGCTCGCCGGGCTGGGCTCAACGTCCCCCATACGCATCTGGTGACCTGCGGGCGCCACCAGGTGCTGCTCGTCCACCGGTTCGACGTGACTCCAGCGGGCGGGCGGCGCCACATGCTCAGTTTCCAGACCCTGCTTCAAGCCCAGGGATGGTACCAACTGGGCTATGCGGACCTTTTCGCGGTGCTGCGGCGGCTTTCGGCCCGGCCCGAAGAAGACCTCGCGGCGCTGTTTCGCCAAGCGGCTTTCAACGCCGCCGTGGGAAACATCGACGACCACCTCAAGAACTTCACCCTTCTCCACGACGAGCACGGTTGGCGCCTCTCGCCGGCCTACGACCTTGTCCCGGGCACGAGCGGGGAGGTCGAGCACGTCTTGCGCTACGCCACCGGGCACGTTTGTCCCTCGGGCCGCGAGCTCATCGCCTTCGGACATCGACTCGGCGTGCCTGCGCCGGCCGAGATCCTGGAAGAGGTCCTCGAAGCGCTGCCGGCCTACCCGGAAGAGCTCGCCGCCGCAGGGGTGCCCCAGCCGCTCATCGCGGTCCTGGCCGCCCAGGTGCAGGGGCACCGGGAGCTGCTCGGAGCCTGAGCCGGGCGGTGACAGGGCGTCACGGTGGGACGCCAACGCGGTAGCGTTACCCTCACCGAGGGGCTCTGGCGCCTGCCTCGCACACGGCCACGGTGTCGCCGTCGGCATCCTGGACCCTGTCGAAACCAGACTTGCGGCACAGGCAGTGCCAAGGCCCGGAATCCATTCGCCGAGGCGATCAACCGGGGGTGAATAGCCACCACCCCGCTGCGGGGACCTGAACTCCCCCCTGGCAGGGAAGGCGGGCAGCGCCCTTTCGCGAAGCGGCGCGGCGGCCGATAGGGGGCACGGGGAGGCAGATCGGGGCCGGGGGCCGAGCCCGGGACCTCGTACCCGGTCTTCCCGGAATGCCTGCCGCGCCGACGAGAGGAGGGGGACCCCATGCCGTCGAACCAGCTCATCCGCCAGTGGACGCTTCTCCAGGAGCTCGCGGTCTCCTACCGCGGGAAGACAGTGGAGGAGCTCGCCCGGCTCCTGGAGGTGGGCAAGCGCACCGCCCGCCGAGACCTGGAGGCCCTGGAGGCCGCGGGCTTCCCCACCGAGAAGGTGGCCGACGGCAAGTACGTGCGCTACCGGCTCCTGCGCGGCTACTCCCCGCCCCAGATCCCCTTCGACCTGGCGGAGGCCCTGGGGCTCTTCCACGCGACGCTCCTCTCCCCGCTGTTTGCCAACAGCGCCTACCACGAGCTTCTGGAGTCGGCGCTCGTGAAGCTCCAGCACGCCTTCCCCCCCTCCATCCGCGACTACGTGGGCCGCTCCAAGGTCGCCCTCACCCACCGCTCCCCGGTGACCCACTCCCCGAAGCTCCTGGGGGTCGTGCGCATCCTCCAGGAGCAGGCCGCCGACTCCTGCCGGGTGCGCCTGACCTACGAAAACCTCAAGGGGGAGCTTACCGAGCGCCTGGTGGACCCCTACTGCCTGCGCCTCTACCAGGGGGACATCTACCTCCTGGGCCACTGCCACCTGCGGGGCACCGAGCGGGTCTTCCTGGCCGACCGCATCCGGGACGTGGAGCCCCTCGACGAGGAGTTCACGAAACCCCCCGGGTTCGAGCCGGAAGACCTCCTGGACGCGAGCCTCGGGATCTACCTGGGCGAGGCCTACCGGGCGCAGCTTCGCTTCCGGGACGAGGCCGCCCGCTACGTGCTCCAGCGCCCGCTGCACCCGGCCCAGGCCGTGCTGGAAGAGGGCCCCGGTTGGATCCTCCTCGAGGTGCCGGTGCGGGGCGAGCGCGAAGTGCTCCACGCCGTTCTTCGCTTCGGCGCCCGGGCCGAGGTGGTGGGCCCCCCGGCGCTTCGCCGCGCCGCCCGCGAGGAAGTCGCCCGGCTTGCCGCCCTCTACGACGGCCGTCCCTTGGCGTGAACCTTCCTCGTATTTCGTTTCTGCCTTTCGACTGACAGGATCTGTCATACGTCCCCCGTATCCTGAGGGCATACGGTGCCGGCGCCGCCTTCCCCCGGGGAGCTCCCCTCCCCTTCCGGTAACGCGCCGGCCGTTTCCGGGCGGGTGCGCCCCGCCGCCCCAGGAGGACGACCATGACCCTCATCGCCGAGACCCTCGGCGCCCTCTCCCTGGGCGCCCCCCAGACCTTTCGCGGCCTCACCGTCTTCCCCCTGTTCGTGCTCGGCTCCGGCGTCCGGGAGCCGGACTACCTCACCCTCGACGAGGCCCTGGAGCGCGGCGTCGCCCGGGTGACCGAGATCTCCGAGGGCGGGAGCGTCCCGGAGCTTCGCTTCGTCAACGAGGGCGCGGAGAAGGTCCTCCTGGTGGACGGAGAAGAACTCGTGGGCGCCAAGCAGAACCGCACCCTCAACGTGAGCATCCTCGTGGGGGACAAGCAGACCGTCACGGTCCCCGTCACCTGCGTGGAGCAGGGGCGCTGGCACTACGCGTCGGCGGAGTTCGCCTCCGCCAGGCGGGCCCACTTCGCCCAGGGGCGGGCCGCCAAGGCGGCCCAGGTGTCGGCGTCGCTTCGCGCCTCCGGAACCCGTCGGGCCGACCAGGGCCAGGTGTGGGAGGCCATCGAGAGCCGGGCGGCTGCCTTCGGCGTCGCCTCCCCCACGGGGGCCATGGGGGCGATGTTCGAGGAGCGGGCCGGGGACCTGGGCGGCTACGAAAAGAGGCTCCCGCCCGGCGAGGGGCAGGCGGGCGCGGTCTTCGCCGTGGCGGGGCGCGTGGTGGGGCTCGACCTCTTCGACGCCCCCGCCACCCTGGAAAAGCTCTGGGGAAAGCTCGTGGGGAGCTACGCCCTCGACGCCCTGGAGGCCGAGGGCAGCGGCGAGGTCGGCGGCGACAAAGAGCTGCGCGGCGCCCGGGACTTCCTCGCCCGGCTCGGGGCGGCCAAGGCCGAGCGCTTCCCCGGGGTGGGCCTGGGGGAGGACGTGCGCCTCGAGGCCCCGGGCCTCTCGGGGGGAGCCCTCGCGGCCGACGGGCGCGTGGTGCATCTGAGCGCCTTTCGCGTGGGCGGCAACGGGCACGGGGGCGAGGCGGCGCGCCGGCCGCGGATGGCGCAGGCCTCCCGGCGTCGCGACTACCGGCGCTGAGCCCTGGGGATCCACCGGATCGGGG
>JBFLZB010000178.1 GCA_040756475.1 Thermodesulfobacteriota bacterium | reverse complement strand
GGAGAGCTTCTCACGGCGGCCGCCGCGGACCGGGTGGGACTGCGCCGCGCGGTGCTGGGGGCCACGGCGGTCGCCGCCGCAAGCTACGCCCTGCTTCCCTTGGCCGGGGGGTCGTTTCCGACCGCCCTCTCGGGGCTCTTCCTGGTCTTTCTAGCCTACGAGATCGCCATCGTCAGCTCGTTCTCGCTCCTCACCGAGCTGACTCCCGGCGCCCGGGCCACCCTGCTCTCGGCCTACGTGGCCGCCCTGGGAGCCGGAAGGGTCGCCGGCGCCCTGGCCGGCGGCCCTCTGTGGCTCGCAGGCGGCCTTCCCGCCATCGGCGCCGCCTGCGCCGCCCTCACCGCCGCCGCCTGGCTGTGCCTGGCCTGGGGCCTGCGCGGATGGACCCCGGCCGCTACCCCATCCCCAGGATCCTCCGCACCACCCACCCGGCCATGACGCACCCGAAAAGCGGCGGCAGGTAGGAGATGCTGCCCACGGGCACCCGGGCCCGGCCGCGACGGTAGACGTCCTCCTCCGGGGCGGCGCCCCGGTTCTTGACCGGGAGCTCTTCGGAGTGGACCGCCGGGATGCCCGAGGCGATGCCCGCGGCCCGCAGGCGGCGGCGCACGTGGCGGGCCAGGGGATCGTGGCGTGTGGAGAAGAGGTCCGAGACCCGCACCCCCACCGGGTCGGTCTTGGCCGCCGCCCCCGCGGCCGTGATGACCGGCACCCCCAGCGCCGTGCAGTGGCGCAGGAGCTGTACCTTGGGGTTGAGGCTGTCGATGCAGTCGAGCACGTGGTCGAACCCCGCCAGGCCGAAGGTCTCGGCGGTGTCCTCCCCGAAGAACGCCACCCGGGGCTCCACCCGGCAGCCGGGGTCGATATCTCCCAGCCGCTCGGCCATCACCAGGGCCTTGGGCCGGCCCACGGTGGAGCGAAGGGCGAGCACCTGCCGGTTCAGGTTGCTCGGGCGCACCACGTCGAAATCCACCAGGAGGAGGTGCCCGACCCCCGCCCGGCAGAGCTGCTCGGCGGCAGCGCTCCCCACCCCGCCGAGCCCGAACACCGCAACCCGGCTCGCCGCCAAGCGCTCGAGCCCCTCGCTTCCCACCAGGAGCCGGGTGCGGTCGTGCATCTCGCTCATGGCTCCTGCCTCATGGGTCTGGCCACCGAGACACCAAGCCGCGAAGGGGGTCACAAGCAGGCGGGGCGCGCATTCTTGGTGTCTTCGTGCCTTGGTGGTTCAAGCTTCCGCTCACCCCCGAAGAGCCTCCGGGCGTTTTCCTCCGTAACCTCCGCGGCCTCCCCGGGTGTTACCCCCATGGCCTCCGCCAGGGCCGCTACGGTGAGGGGCAGGTCCCAGGGCCGGTGGACCTGGCCCCTGCGGGCAAGCGGTGGGATGTCGGGGGCGTCGGTCTCCACCAGGATCCGGTCCCGGGGTGCCCAGCGGAACACCTCCCGCAGGCGCGACCGCTCCGGGTAGGTGATCGTCGCGCAGGCCGAGAGGTGGAAGCCCCGGTCCAGGGCCAGCCGGGCCATGTCGCGGGTTCCCGAGAACGCGTGGCAGACCCCGGGGCCAGTGAATCCCGCCTGCCGGAGCACCGCAAGGGCCTCGTAGAACCCCTTGCGCACGTGGAGGAGGACCGGGAGCCCGTAGCGTCGGGCCAGCCGGCCCTGGGCTTCGAGAAACGCTCGCTGCCGCGCCTCGTCGTCCCGGCCGTGCCAGAAGTCCAGGCCCGCCTCGCCGATGGCGACGTAGGCGCCGGCCCGCAGCAGGGCGTCGAGCTCCGCCTCCGGCGGCTCCTCCCACGGGTCGAGGTACAGGGGGTGGAAGCCGGCCGCCGGGAGGATCCACGGCTGGGCCTCGTGGATCGCCTTCGTCCGCGCGCTCGACGCCAGGTCGATGGCCGGGTTCACCGCACCGGTCACTCCCGCGGCCCGGGTGCGGGCTGCCACCTCCCCCAGGTCGGCGAAGAACGGCTCGGCATCGAAGTGGACGTGGGAATCGAACATGGACGGCTGCCGTCTCGGAAGACGAGAAGTCACGTGACCGGAGGCGCGAGCTCCAGGTAGCGCCGCAACACCCGGAGGCCGTCGGGAGTGAAGGGCTCGCGGGCAGCCAAGGCCGGCACGTCGCCGGGGGCGAGGAAACGGCCGCTCTCCACCTCCTCGGGCTGGAGGGAGAAAGGACCGTCGGCTACGCACGAGTAGACCCGGCCCCAGACCCGGTTGCCCCTGTCCTCGTGGTAGAAGTCGAAATGCGCCGCGAGGGGCACACCGCGAACGCCCAGTTCCTCCTCCAACTCCCGGGCCGCGGCCTCGTCGTAGCTCTCCCCGGCCAACACCACGCCCCCCGCCGCCGTGTCCCAGTGGGCGGGGTACACGTCCTTCGCCGCCGTGCGCCGCTGCACGAAGAGCTCGCCGCGGCCGTTGAAGACGAGCACGTACGCGGCCCGGTGGGGCAGGTTGCGGGCGCGCATCTCCCGGCGCGGCGCCGACCCCACCACCCGGTTCTCGGCGTCGACGATCGCAACCATCTCTTCGGGGGACCCCACGGCATCGGCCTCCGCAACGGGGACGGGGAGCTCGGCGCCCCGCCAGGGGCCCAAGGCTAGCACGGGGAAATGGCGGGGGCGAGGGAGAGATTTCTTCCGGGCGCCGCGATTCCCTGGTGCGGCAGCTCAGTGCGTGCGACCCTGTCGGTCCCCGTCCTGGGCAAACGCGGCAAAGGCTTCCCCCACCAGGTGGGCGGCTGCCTGTCCGGCGAGGAGGTGGTGGAGCTCGTCGATGTACCGGAGCAGCACCTGGATGTCCCGGAACATCTGGGGGTTCGTCACGGCGCACACTGCATCGGAGTAACGGTCTCGGATCTGGCGGTAGTTTTGGATCATGGCGCCTCTCCTTCCCTGGAGTCGTCCCGCCGGGACCTCCCGGCCCCCGCCGCAGCCGGCGGCCTCCGTCCCCGGGAGTCCCTGGGTGTCAGATCGGCTCGGGGCACCGGGGGGTTGAGCACCTGACCCGCGGTAAAGATCTTCGGCCCCGGAGCCGAACAGTACCGGTGGCCCCCGAGCGGGGAGGCGCTGCGTCCGTCCCTGGAAATCCCTTCCGCCACAGGCAGCCGGTGCGAGACTCCCCGCCCGTCGCGTTCTACCTTCGCCCCCTCCACGCCGTGGGAGCCCACGTGCTCGGGCCGAGGTGGCAGGCCTTCCTCGACGGCCTCGGCTCGGTCTTCCGGGGCACCCGGGACCCCGAGGGGCGCGCCGGCCTGCTCGCCGCCCGGTTCGGCGACCTCTCCGCAGCCTGGCAGGCCTGGCACGACGCCGTGAAGGCCGCCGGCCCGCCCGTCCACCCCCCAACGCACCCGTGGCCGGTCCAGGTCCTTCTCGACGTGGGCGCCGGGGACCGGCCGCCCCCGCCCGACGACGACCCGCGGTGGGATGCCCTCCACCCCGGCCGACTCCACCTCACGGCAGCCCTGCACGTGCGCTGGGAGGCCCTGGGCGGCGGCCGGCTTCCCGCCTCTCCCGAGCCGGTGGCCGACGGGCTCTACGGCCTGGGTGCACCGCTGCCGGAACAGACCGGCCTGCACCTTCTGCCCTCCCGTCACCTGGCTGTGGGGACGGGGGAGCGGGAGTGTTTCTACTGCGGGAGCCGGGCCCACCGGCCGTCCCACTGCCCGAGCCGGGCCCTGGGGCCGGAAGACCATATGCTCTCGGCCCTGGCCGAGGAACGTCTGGAGCAGATCGCGAGCGACCACCGGGCGGCCTTCGCCCAAGGAGGTCCGCCGGACCTGGCGGCGTTCGCCGGGGACCTCTCCCCCCGCGATCCCGTCCACCGCGGCGCCGTGGCGTTCTTCGACGGCAAGCGGGTGTACCAGCTCCGGTTCCTGTCCTACCTGGCCTACTCCGAAGTGCGGGTCTGGCCGGGCCCCGAGGCCCTCGGGGCCGCCCGTCCGCCCCGGGCCAACGCCCTGCACCTGGGGCTCGACTGCCTTCGCGTGGGGCGACGAGGCCAGGCGGTGGAGTACCTTCGCGCCACCTCGGGCATGGACGAGACCCAGCGCTTCTTCGCGGCCCTGGGTCAGGCCCTTGCGGCCACGGAGGCCGAAGAGGTGGGGGAGGCCGCACGGCTGTTCTCGGGCGCGGCGCAGCTGGCCTCCCCCGGAGTCCAGCGGGCATACGCCAACCTGCTGCGGGCGCGCCTCCACGAGGTGGAGGGCGCGCCGGCCGACGCCCTGCGCATCCTGGAGGGGATGAGCGAAGGGATGGGGACCGGTTTCGATGTTGCGTTTCATGCCCTGCGGGTTCGGGCACGGTTGGAAGGAGTCCCCGTAGACTGGGAGTGGTTTCGAGCGGGCGTTCGGGAGTACCCGGAGCACTGGGTTCGCCTCCTCCTGGAGCCCGGCCTGGGCCGCCTGGCGGGCGCCGCCGACGGCATCCTCGCCTCCGCCCTGGAATCCGCGCGCCGCAAGGCGGAGTCCGCCGTGGGCCAAGCGGCGGCGGAGTGCACCGCCCTGTCCGAGTGGCTGGGAGACGAGGCCTCGGGCCTGCCCCCCCTGACCGCCGCCCTCCGGGGCCTCCAGGGCCGCCTCGAACGGGGGGGGTACCGGGGCTGGGTGCAGGTGGCGGCCGGCGCAGACCGCATCCTCTCCACGAGCCACATCCTTCGCGCGCGGGCCATGACGGAGCTGCGCGACGGCTGGAAGGCAGCGGGCGCGACGTGGCTCGCCCTCGGCAAGCTGTGGGAACGGTATCCCTACAAAGGGCTGTTTCGGGGCTTCGGACCGGCACTGCAAGAGCTGGGAGCCAAGGTGCGGGAAGCCGAGGCCCTCCTCGCCGAAGACTCCGCCCAGGCGTGCCGCCGTGCCGCCCGGCTGCTCCGGGACGCCCAGCCGGAGCTCCGGCGGCTTCAGGGGCAGGTGCCCGACCTCACCTGGCTCGAGTGGGCACTGCGCTGCGCCAGGGCCTTCGGGGTGCGCCTGCTCTGGGCAGAGGCCCTGGCCGTGCCCGTGGCCTTCGGTGCCCCCGCGCTCCTGGCGCTGGCGCTTCCCGGCGCGGCCGACGCCCTGCGCGGCTTCTGGGTTGTCTTCCTCGTGGGTCTGCTGGCCCCCGGCGTCGCGGCGGCCGGCGCCCTGCGCGCCACCTGGGCACCCCCCGCCACCCGCCAGACCGGCGCGTGACGCCGCTTCACTACAAGAAGAGCGAGACAGCCGGACCGGGGGCGAATCGGGGAGCGGGGGGGCGCAAGACCGCAGGTCGGGGCTGGCCCCGACGCGGTCGGACTCAAGCGGAAGGACGGGACTGCCGATACGCTCTCGGGAGACGTCCGCGCTGCGCCTGCCAACCCGGGAAGGAGCCCACGATGCTGCCGGCCATCCACAGCGGCCTGTCGGGAGTCAGGGCCTTCGAGCGAAAGGTCGATCTGGCCGCTCGAAACGTCGCCAACGCGGCTACCCCGGGGTACGAAAAGCTCCGGGCGGCCCACGCGGAGGGCGCGGGCGGCGGCGTGACCTCGCACCTGGAGCGCGTCTCCACCCCCGGCCTTCTCGTCCCCGACCTCGCGGCCGAAGGCGCGCCGCCCGTGGAGCTCTCCAACGTGGACCTCGCCGAGGAGACGGTCGAGATGCTCCTGGGCCAGCGCGGCTTCCAGGCGAACCTCCAGACCCTGCGCACCGCCGACCAGATGCTCGGAACCCTGCTGGACGTGAAGCGCTGACCAGGCGCCGGCTCTGTTCAGGCTGTCTGGAACCGCTCCGCGACTCCCTTCAGATCGTCAGCCTTTGCCGAAACGACCTGGGCAGACGCCGAAATGTTCTGGATCGCCGCTTCGGTCCCGCGGACGCCAGTGGCGATGTGCTCCATATTGAGGGCCATGTCGCGGATGGTGACCGAGAGTTCCTCGATGGCTGCGGCGATCTGCTCGGTCTGGTCCGACGCCTTTACCACCGCCTCCTGAACCAAACGGATCGTCTTCCCTGCCCGGGTTCCCAGCTCCGTCCCGGTGATCACCTTCTGCCGTCCATCCTCCATGGCGTTCACGGCGTGGCGGCCCTGGGCCTGAACTTCCTGGATGGTCTCGGCGATCTCCTTGGTAGCCTTCACTGTCTTTTCCGCGAGCTTTCGGACCTCGTCGGCCACGACGGCGAAGCCCCTCCCATGCTCCCCTGCCCGTGCAGCCTCGATGGCGGCGTTCAGCGCCAGCAGGTTGGTCTGGTCAGCGATGTCTTCGATGACCTGGACCACCGTGCCGATGCGTTCGGACGAAGCTCCCAGTGTGGTGACCGTCTCTGCGGCCCCGCCGACGACAGCGGCGATCTCCGCCAGGGCCGCCACCGCCTGGGAGACGACCTGGGCGCCTTCGATCGCCACCTGACGGGCTTGTCCCGCTGCATCGCTGACAGATGCCGTGTTCTGTGCAACCTTTTCCACCGTGGCGCTCATCTCTTCGGTGGCCGTGGCGAAAGTAGCCGTCTGGGCCGCGATCTCCGAGTTGCTGGTCGCCATCTGTGCCGTCGCGGCAGACTGTTCCGTCGCCATCGATGCCAGCTCGTCGCTCGCCTGCTTTACGCGAATCACCACCGTCTGGATCTTGTCCACGAACCGGTCGAAGCTGGACGCAAGCTGCCCCAGCTCGTCCTTGCCGGAGAGGTTGAGCCGGGCCCTCAGATCGCCGTCTCCCTCGGAGATGTCCTCGAGCATGGAGGCAACCCTTCCCAGACGCTTTAGGGTCGCAGTGATAATGGAAAACGCGGTCAGGCAGACCACGGCAAGGAAGACCGCTGCGCCTCCCAGGATGCCGAACCGCAGGCTTCGAATGAGTCCATCCCGCTGCTGTGCGATGCGCTCGGTCAACCCGCCGTGGCGCTTCCGCGTGGTCTCGAGGACGCCTGCGATCTCCTGGCGCAGGCGGTCCGACTCGGCTCGTACGGCTACGGTGCTTAGGCACACGACCACCTCTCCAAGCTGAGTCTTCCCACTGAATACCGGCTCCGAGATCACCAGATAGTCGTCGAGACGGCGGCTCGCACCGATCACGGCCCCCAGCTCGGTTTGTCCCCCCGCCGCCTGGATGAGCGCGGCTACCGGGGGCTTGGCCGGATCCAGGTAGGTTGTGGCCGGAGCGCCTCTAGCGTCGAGGTAGACGGCGTAGACCACTTGGGGATCCTGGTTCAAGGCGACGACGTTGGTATCTAGGGCCATGTAGTCGTAACTCAGGTAGGAGTCGGGTGCCACCAGGGCGAGCAGCCGGGCCAGGGATGCCCCCGAGTCCCGGGCCAGGGTGCGGTACGCCTCTGCCACGAGGGGAACCTGGCCGGCGAGGTCCTCCTCCACCTCGGTCGCGGTCTCCCCCAGGCGGGCCTCGATATCCGAGGAGAGGCCGTCCAGGGCCGTGGCCGTCATCCCAACGAGCAGCCAGGCTCCCCCCCCGCTGCAGACCAGGAGCGCCAGGAGCAGCCCTCCCAGCAAGCGGAAACGGATCGATGAGGCGGACACTCGAAGCCATCCCATGTATGTCTCCTCGCGGCCCTTCGCCGGTTTCTGTACCTTCGCCCCGGATGGCAGGGGCCCGGGGGGCACGCCCCGGGCCCAACGCGCTGCATGTCTATTTCGGGATCCTGGCGTCAACTTCGTCCATGAGCTTTTTCAGGCTGTCGTAATCGCTGGGCTTTACCGCGGCAAAGGCGGTCGCGGACTTGTTGATTGCCTTGCAGATGGATGGATCCTGGATGCCGAGGACCGCGTTGCGCACCTTCTCGGCGGTGGCCTCGTCCACCTTGGGGCCGATTACGACCACGTGCTCGTAGACGGGGTCCGACTCGGCGACCACCTTGAGGCCCTTGCCCACGTACTTGGCGGCAACCGAAGGCTGCAGCCCCCCGCCGTCGAAGTCCCCCCGGGTCACGGCCATGGCCACGTTGTCATGGGAGCCGAGAAACTTGTACTCGCTCAGGGTGTCGAACACGCCTGCCCGCATCAGCATGTGGGCGGGAACGTAACAGGAGAGCGTCGAGTCCCGGTCGCCGAAGGCAAACTTCTTTCCTTTGAAGTCGGCCACCGACTGGATGGGGGAGCCCTCGGCGGCCACGACGACCCCCCGGAAGGTGGGCTGACCGCCGGTCACGAGGGCTCCGGCGAGCCGCACCTTGCCCGGCGCTTGGGCGTTGATCTCGGCAAACAGGGACGGCCCCAGGTACGCGAAGTCCCACTGGCCCCCCAAGAGGGCTTCGTTGGCGGATGCATAGTCCTTGGCGCTTCGAAACACCACGGGAGCGCCGAGCGCCTGGGAGAGGTAGTTCACGAAAGGCTGGAACATTTCATTGAGCTCGGCGGGCTTCTTGAAGGGGAGCACCCCGAAGACGTAGCCGTCCGCCGCGGGTGCGCGGCCGGCACACAGACAGAAGAACCCGGCAAGGACGAGGGTGGAAATCAAGCGCTTGTTCATGACTGCCTCCTGTGGTGTGTGAGAATTGTCACACTCATGGCCGTACCGAGCCCTCCTCGGCGGCCGAGCGGCTCCCGAAAAAGGATCGGCCGTCGTGGTGAAATACATGAGCGGCACGCCACGATCCTCGCCACGTCTTGTGTAAACCAGCGAAAAATCCCTGCCGCCCGCCACAATCACGGAA
This sequence comes from Thermodesulfobacteriota bacterium, assembly GCA_040756475.1. Lineage (NCBI taxonomy): Bacteria > Pseudomonadati > Thermodesulfobacteriota > Thermodesulfobacteriota bacterium. The sequence goes on along the minus strand of JBFLZB010000178.1, from coordinate 512 downwards.
CCGCGATTCCCGCCACCACCAACCGAAGGGGGAGACCATGTGTCAGGGCGAAACCCCCCGCAGAAGCCGTTGAGAACTCCCCCCATCCCTGCTATCGTTGCGCCTCCCGCGCCCGTAGCTCAGTTGGATAGAGCGTCGGACTTCGAAGACCTCTGAGAACTCTCCCCGCACTGGGTTTTTCTTAGACATTACAGATGGTTGCACGCCTGCCGGTGCAACCCTCTTCGCGTTCTCCTGGAAACCTCCGGACGGCGGTTCGAGAACCTAGGAGCGAACTGGGATCTCGCGCGTCCCCGTCACCCAAGGCCCGGCCTGCCGAGTCCCGGAGATCCCCCCGGTAGGGGTCCGTAGGGGTCAATGACCTAATGCGGCCCAAGGCGCACTCTGCGGAGGACCTCCTCGGGGGGCAAGTCTGTTGCCCCCACCTCCAGGGTCCCTTGCTCGCCCACGCGATACAACGACCCGTTGAAGCGGACGCGAAAACCGGGGCCTATTGTCACACCCAAGAGGAG
>JBFLZB010000177.1 GCA_040756475.1 Thermodesulfobacteriota bacterium | reverse complement strand
GGGTTGGTCCACAGGGCGAGGAACACGGTTCGCCCGAGTGTCCCCTGGTCGCGAGGCCTGGGGGCGGCCTCTTGTGCGCCGCACGCAACACTCGGGCGATCTTTTTCGCCCGGAAACCGCGTGAAAGCCATAAGGAGACCTTCGATGCTCACCCATCTCGACCCCGGGCGCCCCCCGGAAGACGCCATCGTGCCGGTGGCGTGCGTGCTGGCCTTTCTCGCCGAGCTCACCACCCAGGCCCCCCCGGGCCGCGAGCTCGACCTCTCCAACGACGCCACCGAAGGCATGGGCATGCTGCTCCACTGCCTGGCCGACACCCTGAACGCCGCCCTCGACGGCGGCCGCTGAGCGGAGGTATGCGATGAACACGGCACTCACGACCACCGACATCGAGATCCGCAGCCACATCCACCACCTGCCCGGCCGGCCCCCCTTCATGCTGGCCCACGAGATCGCCGAAGTCTACGAGGTGCGCCCGAAAGATGTCTCTCAGGCGATCAAGCGCAACCCGGCCCGCTTCCCCGAGGACTTCGCCTTCCGCCTCACCGCCGAGGAGGTGGAGAGTTTGCGGCCACAAAGTGTGGCCGCAAAACCATCGAAGTCTCGCGTGCTTCCGCTGGTGGTGACGCAGGAGGGCTGCAACCAGCTCTCGAGCGTGCTCAAGTCGCCGGTGGCGGCGGCGCGCTCGGTGCAGATCAACCGAGCCTTCGCGGCCCTGGAGCGGGGCGAGCTCGCCCAGGCGCACGCCGTGGCGAGCCAGCCCGTGGCCGAACCGCTGCAGCTTCTCGCCGATGGGCGCCGGCAGGGGCTGGCCGCGGCGCTCGATCTCGTGTTCGTCGCCGAGGCGGCGGGTGCGGAGTTGGAGGTGCTGGCTCTCGTGGCCCGCTGCCGCAAGCAGGGGCTCACCCAACGGGAGGCGGGGCGAGCCGCCGGCATCAGCCGGGACCATGTGCAGAAGATGGAGGCCCGGCTGCGTGAGATGGGTGTCGCCTTTCCCCACGTGAGCGAGCGCCAGCGGCGCAAGGAGTTGATGGGGTGGTTCCTGGGCCTGATCGCGGGGCAGGAGGGCACACCCAGTGCGGCCGAGCCGGCGCACTACCGAGTGGAGTTCGAGGGAGAAGAGGCGCGGTTCAACTGGCACGCCTACGATGTGATGCTGGCAGCCTTCAAAGAGCGCGGTGAACGTGGCGCCCGCGCCCGCGAGGCCGTAGCGACCGCGATGTCGCAGCAGTCGAAGACCGACCCCAAGTTCGCGCGCTTGACGCCGTGCCGAACACAGGGCTGACCATGTATCCCTACGTTGCTAGGTGGCCGACGCAGCATTGCGCTGGCGGAATCATTCGCCTGGCGCTGGGCGCCACCACCCCCTGACGTAGGGCGGGGCTCGCCCCGCCGAACGCCGTTACACCGAAGGGCCCGGGCTCACCCCCCGGGCCCTTTGTACTGAAGGGGTGCAGGGGGCCGGGGGATTCGCGGAGCCGGTAGGCTCCGCGCACAGGACACGCGGACACGGAGGAAGGGCCAGGGGGGAAGGGGGCCGCCGGGTGACGGGTGACGGCGCTGCCGGCGGTGATTCGGTGCCGGTGCGGGGCGCGGGCCGAGCTGATCGTGGTGGGGATGCCGGGGCACGAGTGGTGCTGGGCGTGCCTCACGGCGTTGATGGATCGGATCGTGAGGCGTTCGAGGCGCCGGCATGCCCGCGCGAATGCCCCGAGGGCTGCGCGGTCGCCAGCGGGTGCGCGTGGCGGTGCCTCGGATACGGGAGGCGGTGAGTGAGTGAGCGGCTGAGCGAGAACTTTCGGCGGGCGGAGTTCGCGTGCCGGTGCGGGTGCGGGGCGGCCGAGGTGGACCCGGCGCTGGTGTCTCGCCTGCAAGACCTGCGGCGCCGGCTGGGCCGGCCGCTGGTGGTGACTTCGGGGGTGCGGTGCGCGGCGCACAACGCGGCGGTGGGCGGGGCGCAGGCCTCGGAGCACCTCACGGGCCAGGGAGTCGACGTGCGGGCGGTCTCGCCCCGGGAGAAGTACGAGGTGGTGGCCGAGGCGATGGCCGCCGGGTTCCTGCGGATCGGCGTGGGGCGAGAGTTCATCCACCTGGGGGTGAGCCCGTCGCACCCGGGCACGGTGCTGTGGCTGTACTGAGGACGTCGGGGCGAGCCCCGACCTACGAAGGAGGCGGCGAGATGAAGAGCAGAAGCGGGCCCTGGAGGTGTGTGGTGTTGGCGGCGGTGTTTCTGCTTGTGGGTTGCGCGGCGCTGCAGCCGGGGGCGCGACACGAGCTGGCGCTCGAGCTCGGGGTAAAGGCGGCCACGGCCCGGGTGCTGCACGAAAACCCCACGTGGCGGGCCGAGGTGCTGCGCATCGCCGACGGGGCGCTGGCGCTGGTGGGCGACGAGACGGCGGCCCTGGGCGCCCTCGAACAGTACGTGGTGGCCGAGATCCCCTGGGAGCGGCTCCTGCCCGAGGAGGAGGAGCTGGCCCGCCTGAGCCTGCGGCTGATCCGCGAGGAGACCGAGCGCTACCTGGCGGCCCAGGGGTTCGAGGACCCGGCGGAGCTTCGGGTGGCGGTGGCTCGGGTGCTGGGCTGGGTGCGTGAGGTGGCGGGGCGAGGGGCCGGGGGCTAGGGGTCAGGGGCTGGGGGACAACCATGAGCAGCTTCACCGAGCCTCTCCGGGTCGAGCAGATCCCCGGCACGCGCCTGTGGGCGACCCTGCGCGAGCTCGAGTACTACGCCGGCCGCGAGGGCAGCGACGAGGTGTACCGGGTGCCGGCGTTCTTCCGCACAGACTTCGCCTCGGTGCCCCGGCTCTTCTGGACGCTGGTGGGGCACCCGGCGGGGCGCTACGCGGCGGCGGCGGTGCTGCACGACTGGCTCTACGACACGGCGGTGGTCTCGCGGGCCCGGGCCGACGCGCTCTTTCTGGAGGGCATGGGGGTGCTCGGGGTGCGGCGCTCGCAGCGCTGGGCGCTGTACCTGGGGGTGCGGGTCGGGGGGTGGGCGGCCGGCACCGGCGGCGGGATCGCGGTGGCTGACGAGGGAGACCGCGCCTCGGCCCGAGAGGAGGAGCTGCGGGCCGACGCGCTGGCGGCGTGGAGGAGGGGCCTGGGGTCGGAGGCTGGGGGCCGGCAAACCTGCCTGGACTGCGGCGACCCGATCCCCCGGGCGCGGAGAGAGGCCGTGCCGGGGTGCAGGCGGTGCCGGGACTGCGAGGCGGATACGGAGCGGCGGAGGTAGGGCATGGAGGGGTTGGGTTTTCCGGCGGTTGCCGACATCGCCAAAAACGTAGGGCCCATCGGGTTTCTGGTGTTGCTCGGGTGGCTCAACATGCGCTGGGTCGACCGCCAGCGCAGCGAAGAGCGCGACCGGGTGGACGCGGTGCTCCTCCAGTACAAGCGCGACGTGGACCAGGTGGCCAGCATGTACCGCGACAACGTGACCCTGGTGAAAGAGACCCAACACCTGGCGCAGCGGGTGGCGCAGCTCGCCGAGGAGCTCTCCTCAATCGTCCATCTCAGCACCCAGGTGCAGACGCGGCTGGTGGAGAAGATCGACAACAACATGTTCTGCCCGCTGGTGCGGGCCAAGGGGCCGCAGGGATGACCTGGAGCCCAGGGAGGGCGACAAGCCGTGAATGAAGAGCGCGCGCGCCTGAAGAGCCACCTGGCCGGCCTCAAGTACCGGCGCATGGAGCTCGTGACCGAGCTTGACGCGGCGGTGCGCAGCGTCAAGGCCGTGCTGGCCGACTGGGCGATCCGCGAGAAGGCCGGGGTGGACCTGCCCGGGGCCTTCGTGCACCTGGGGCGGGCGGTGGAGCTGCACCGCGAGCTGCGCGCCCTCGACGCGGATCTGCGCCGGGTGGAGGAGGAGCTCGCGTGAGCGGGCCCGTCATTCGCCGCCGCTCCAAGGTGGAGACCGAGCTCCCCCGGGAGCTCCGGGCCGAGGTGGACTGCCTGTTGGTAGAGGGCGCCACCTACGAGGAGATCGCGGCGTTTTGCCAGGGCAAGGGCTACGACATCTCCAAGAGCAGCGTGGGGCGCTACGGCAAGGAGTTCCTCCAGACCTACCGCGAGATTCGGATTCTGGAGGACCAGGCGCGGGTCTTGAAGGGCGAGGTGGGCGACGGCCTGGCGCTGGAAGAGGCCGGCACCAAGGCCCTGATGCGCAAGCTCTTGCCGCTCTTCCTCTCCGGCGACTTCGACGTGACCGAGCTGCCGCGCCTGGTGAGCGACTTCGCCAAACTCACGAGCGCCTCAGTGCAGCGGGAGAAGTGGAAGGCCGAGGTGGAAAAGCGCATCCGCGAGGCCGGCGAGAAGGTGGCCGAGCGGGTCGAGGCCGAGGGCGGCGGGGCGGGCGGCGCGCCGCTTCGGATGAGCGCCGAGCGCCTGCGCGAGATCATCCGCGAGACCTACGGGGTGAGCCGGTGAGATGAGCGGCCCCCTCTTCTACCCCTACCAGCGCCGCTGGGTGAGCCGTGCCGACCGCTTCAAGGTCGGCATGTTCGCGCGCCAGACGGGCAAGACCTTCACGACGACGTTCGAGATCGCCGAGGACTGCCAGCTCGCCGACCTCGAAGGCCGGCGGGTGCGCTGGGTGATCCTTTCCCGCGGCGAACGCCAGGCCAAAGAAGCGATGGAGGAGGGCGTGAAGCGCCACTGCCAGGCACTGGGCGCGGCGATCCGCTCCGAGGAGTACGAGTGGCGGGGCGAGGCGGCGTACAAGGCCCTGGAGGTCACCTGGCCCAACGGCAGTCGCCTCACCGCGCTGCCGGCCAACCCCGACACGGCGCGCGGCTTCTCGGCCAACGTGTTCCTCGACGAGTTCGCCTTCCACGCCGACAGCCGCAAGATCTGGGCGGCGCTCTTCCCGGTGATCTCCGCGGGGTGGAAGCTGCGGGTGGTCTCGACCCCCAACGGCAAGGGCAACAAGTTCTACGACCTCGTGACCGCTGACGATCCGGTCTGGTATCGCCAGAAAACCGACATTTACGAGGCCGTGAAGGACGGTTTGCCCCGCGACGTAGACGAGCTCAAACGCGCGCTCGGCGACCCCGACGCCTGGGCCCAGGAGTACGAGCTCCAGTGGCTCGACGAGGCCAGTGCCTGGCTCCCCTACGACCTCATCAACGCCGTGGAGCACGACCAGGCGGGCGACCCCGAGGGGTACGCGGGCGGTCCCTGCTACGTGGGCAACGACATCGGCGTGCGGCGCGATCTGTGGGTGGCGTGGGTGTGGGAGCTGGTGGGCGACGTGCTGTGGACCCGCGAGGTGGTCACGCTCAAGCGCGCGAGCTTCGCCACCCAAGACGCCACGCTCGACGACCTCTTCGGCCGCTACCGGGTGGCGCGCCTGTGCATGGACCAGACCGGCATGGGCGAAAAGCCCGTAGAAGATGCCAAGCGCCGCTACGGGGCGAGCCGGGTGGAGGGGGTGCTCTTCACGGGCCCGGCGAAGCTCACGCTCGCGACCCAGGGCAAGCAGGCCTTCGAGGACCGCAAGATCCGCATCCCCATGGGCGACCCGGCGCTTCGGGCAGATCTGCACAGCCTGAAGAAGCTGCCCACCGGCACGGGCAACTTCCGCTTCGACGCCGACAGGGACGACACGGGGCACGCAGACCGGGCGTGGGCGTGCTTTCTGGGGGTGCACGCGGCGGCAACGCCCTGCCACGACACCACCGTGCTCTCCGGCCGCCGGCGCGAGACGGCGACGATGTTCGAGGGGTACTGACCATGGGAACGGGCTGGCTCAACGAGGGCGATCGGCTGGAGTTCGGCGAGGGGGTGAACCGCACGGGGCTCTCGCGCGAGATCGCCACCCGGACGGCGGCGTGGGACTGGACGGGGCTGATCGGCATTTTGCCCGATCCGGATCCGGTGCTGCGCCGGCTGCCCGACGGCGGGGTGGACGTGCTCGAGCGCCTCACCGCCGACGCGCACCTCATCAGCGTGATCCAGAGCCGCAAGCTCGGCACGCTCCGGAAAGACTGGCGCTGGGAGCCCGGCACCGTGGGGGAAGACGAGCCCACCCCCGAGGCCGAGCGGCTGCGCGACGACCTGGCGGCGGACCTGGAGCGGGTGGACCTCTACGCGCTCTTGTCGGGCGTTCTCGACGCGCCGCTCTACGGCATGACGCCGATCGAGCTCCTCTGGGAGCGGCCCCGGCGCGGAGAGAACCGCTTGCGCCTGGCGGACTTGCAGGTCAAGCCCGCCCGGTGGTTCGGCTTCGACGCGGACAACCGCCCCAGGTTCATGAGCCAGCGGGCGCCCTGGGAGGGGGAGGAGCTGCCGTTTGGCAAGTTCGTGTTCGCGCGCCACTTCCCCACCTACGACAACCCCTACGGGCTGCGGCTGCTCTCGCGGTGTTTCTGGCCGGTGACGTTCAAGAAGGGGGGCGTGAAGTTCTGGGTGACCCTGGCGGAGAAGTACGGGATGCCCTTTCTGGTGGGCAAGTACGGCCAGGGCGCCACGCCGGAGCAGCAGGCGGAGCTTCTCTCGGCGCTCACCCGCATGGTGCAGGACGCGGTGGCGGTGATCCCCGACAACGGCTCGGTGGAGCTGCTCACGGCGGGGGGCAGCGCGGGCAGCTCGGGCAGCTCGGGCAGCTCGGGCATTCACTCGGGCCTCAAGACGGCGATGGACGCCGAGATCAGCAAGGTGATCGCCGGCCAGACGCTCACGGCAGAGGTGGGCGAGACGGGCAGCTACGCGGCGGCGAAGACGCACCAGGAGATCCTGGGCGACTACCGCGCCGGCGACGAGCGCCTGGCCAAGACCACCATGGAGGAGATCGCCTGGCTCTACGGCCTGGTAAACGCCCCCGGCGTGCCCCCGCCGGTGTTTCGTTACGAGGAAGAGGAAGAGGCCAAGAAGGAGATGGCCGAGCGCGACAAGACGCTGACCGAGACGGGCGTGAAGTTTCGCAAAACCTACTACGTGCGCCAGTACGGGTTGCAGGAGGACGACTTCGACCTGGGGGGGCCGGGGTCGGGGGATCAGGGGCCGGGGGTCGGGGATCGGGGGGCGGAGGCCGGGGATGAGGGGGAGGGGCACGCTGATCCCGGGGCGGAGTTTGCCGAGGGGGAGAGCGGGGTGGACACCCCGGACGCCCAGGCCGCCCGCCTGGATGCCGACGCCGCCCCCCACCTGGCGGGCATGGTCGACGCGATTCGCGGCCTGGTGGATCAGGCCGAGAGCCTCGAAGACCTCCAAGCGCGCCTGCTCGGCGCCTACCCCGCCCTGGATTCCTCGGGCCTGGCCCAGGCCATGACCGAGGCCCTGGCCGCCGCGGCGCTGGCGGGGCGGTTCGAGCTGCTGGAAGAAGTGTGAAGGGTGAAGAGTGAAGGGTGAAGAGGGCCGCTGATGGCCGCCGAGTATGGGGCTCTGCCGTTTCGTGAGCAGCTCGCGTTCTTCCTGCGCAAGCTCTCACTGCCCACCCGGGCGTGGACCGACGTGTACGCGGCGGAGCACGACGTGGCGTTCATGGTGGCCGGCGCCATGAAGGCCTCGCTGCTGTCCGACCTCCACGGCGCGGTGCAAAAGGCCATCGAGGGGCAGAGCACGATCCAGGCCTTCCGCAAGGAGTTCGACCAGATCGTGGAGGCCCACGGGTGGGTCTACAAGGGCGGGCGCAACTGGCGGACCCGGGTGGTTTTCGATACCAACGTGCGCCAGAGCTACAACGCCGGGCGGGAAGCCCAGATGGCCGACCCGGAGCTCAAGCGCCGCCGGCCCTACGGGCTCTACAAGCACGGCGACTCGGTCCACCCCCGGCCCCAGCATCTCGCGTGGGACGGCCTGGTGCTGCCCCTGGATGACCCGTGGTGGCAGACGCACTCGCCCCAGAACGGCTGGGGGTGCAAGTGCAAGAAGTTCACGCTCTCGGAGGCCGACGTGCAGCGGCGCGGCTTGGCGGTAAGCCGGGCCCCCGAGGTGGTGTGGGAGGAGAAGGTGGTCGGGGTGCGCGGCCCCTCGCCCCGGGTGGTGACGGTGCCCCAGGGAATCGACCCGGGGTTCGAGTACCGGCCGGGTGCTCATCGGGCCTCGGACGCCCTGGCGAGCATGCGCAAGTGGGCGCCGGAGATCGCCGCCGAGTACTCGGCCGCCGTGGCCGCCGCCGGCCGCCAGGCCGTGGCCAGGGACTACGCGGCGTGGATCGGTGAGGTGCTGGCGACCGGGCGGGCTCAGGGCCGAACGGTGACCCTGTGGGGCATGGAGCCCGAAGAGCTCGCGCACCTGAAGGCCCAGGGCCGGCCGCCGGAGCGCACCGACGTGACCCTGGAAGACCACCTGGTGGTGGGCAAGAAGGCGCGGCGGCACGAGGGCGCGGGCGACGCCCTGACGGCCGAGGACTGGCGAGGGCTGGCCCAGGCCCCCCACGAGGCGGTGCTCTACGACAACGACGACGGGAAGCTGCTCTACGTGCTGCCCGGGGGGGACCGGAAGATCAAGGTCGTGGTGGCGCCAGACTGGAGGGCGAAGGGCCAGGGGACGGTCAACTCGGCGCGTGCGGCGTTCAAGATCGACCCCGACGCGCTGCTGGACCCGAGAAGGTACGTCGTCATTCGTGGGGAGGTGAAAAGATGAAGCGGGTGGGAGGCCGGCCGTCCCTCCATCCAGGCTCCCGCAGTGGGCTACCCGTGCTGGCGCGCCGAGTTTCCAGCGTCACCCGCCTCGAAAGGAAGCATAGCACATGGCCGGCGCGAAGGTAACGGTCGAGGTCGAGGGCGGCGCCCAGGTGCTGGAGACGCTGCGGCGGCTCTCCGACGTGGGCGCGCGGCTTCGGCCGGCGTTTGCCGAGATCGGCGAGGCGCTCTTGCTCTCGCACGAGGAGCGCTGGGACCGCCAGGTGGACCCCGACGGGCAACCCTGGCAGCCGCTCTCGGAACGGCACCGGGAGCGCAAGCGCCGCAAAGGCAAGCCCGACAAGATCCTGGTGCTCGACCAGCACCTGAAGAACCTGGACTACGACGCCACGGACCAAGGCCTGGAGTTCGGCACGCCGTGGTTCTACGGCGCCACCCACCAGTTCGGCGCTCCGGAGCGGGGCATCCCCGCCCGGCCCTTCCTCGGGCTCGACGCCGACGACCGGGAGATGGTGCTCGACGTGCTGCAAGAGGCGCTGGAGGACGCGATGGCCGGAACAGGGCATAGCTGACCGCCGTTGTCCGGATTCGCAGGAGCCCGAAATTTCGATCTTCTGGGGTGGGGGG
>JBFLZB010000176.1 GCA_040756475.1 Thermodesulfobacteriota bacterium | reverse complement strand
CCGGTGGAAACCGATGAAGCCAGGAGCACCGATTCCGTGAGGAGCGCATCCTCCAATTGGCGCGGATTGCGGGGCGAAGCGCAGGGGCTCCCGGACCCCGCTCGCCACCGAGGCGGCGGATCGCGGAGCGCCCCCCTTGACTCCGGGGAGCGCGCCCGTATAATGGCGCCTCCCTCGCGGCGGGGTAGCTCAGCTGGTTAGAGCAGGGCTCTCATAAGGCCAAGGTCGGGAGTTCGAGTCTCCCCCCCGCCACCACCGACGCGAAAGCCCCGCCCTCGGGCGGGGCTTCTTGCGTCAGAGACCCAGGGACTCCCCCACCAGGACCACCGCCGTGTCGGTGAGCCGCGGGCGCCGCTCCTGGATGTGCACGACCCGGCAGATGCGGTCGGGGCTGCGGCAGTCGGAGCACACGCCGGTCTCGGCGCAGGGGGTCTTGAACGAGAGCCGGCGGGCGTTGGGGGGGGCAGCCCAGGCCTTGACGCGCCGCACCGCCTCGTGGACGTCGGCTGCGAGCTTGTTGGCCCCCGCCACCACCACCACCTTGCCCGGCCCGAAGGTCATGGCGCCCACCCGGTTTCCCGTGGCGTCGATGTTCACGAGCTTTCCGTCCAGGGTCACGGCGTTGGCGCCGGTGAGGAAGACGTCGCAGGTGAGCTGGCGCCGCATGGTCACGAGCCGCTCCTCCGGGGTCAGTCCAGGGGCCCCGTGGATCAGGCACTCCCTCCCCGCTTTCGCCAAGCGCTGGGGCAGGCCCAACTCCACCAGGGTCACGGACCCCCCGAACCCCACGGTGCGGGCCTCGCCCACCTCTTCCACGACCTTCGCCACGGCCCCTTCCCGATCCGGGCAGACCCACACCCGAAAGCCGTTGTCCTCGAGCGCCTTTCCGGCGATCTCCAGTCGCTTCGACACTTCCCACGCCGCCCACTCGTTCATCCGATGCCTCCTTCTTGGGGTCGCGGGGTCCCGGCCCCGCACACCTCGTCCACGGCGGCGCGCAGCCGCGTCAGGTCTTCCGGCGCCGAGAGCCGGTGGTCTCCCCCCTTGACCAGCGTCAGGGTCGCATCGCTGCCTTCCAGAGCCTTCACCAGACGAAGTGCAAGGGACCAGGGCACCTCGCGGTCCGCCAGGCCGTGGAGAAGCCGCACGGGACAACGCAGCGGAATGGGGGAACCCAGCACCCTGTGGCGCCGGGCCTCCTCCAGGAACGCCGCCGACACCGGCGTCGGCTCCTGGCCGTAGGGGTTGGGGAGGAGCAGGACTCCCTCCTCCCGCAGCCGGCTGCGGGCGCCCTCCGAGAGGGAGAGCTCGATGAGCTCGGAGGTGAAGTCCGGGGCTGCGGCAACACCCACGAGTCCCGCCACCCGCTCCGGGCGGGCCAGGGCCGCCCGCACCATGAGCCACCCCCCCAGGCTCGACCCCACGAGCACGGCAGGCCCCTCGACCACCTCGTCGAGCACCGCCAGGACGTCGTCGATCCAGCGCCCGATGGTGGCATCGGCGAACCGCCCCGCCGAGAGCCCGTGGCCGAAGTAGTCGAACCGCACGTAGGCGCGCCCTCGCGACCGGCAGTGCGCTTCGAGCGCCACGGCCTTGGTGCCGCTCATGTCGGAGGTGAACCCCCCCAGAAACACCACCGTGGGCCCCTGACCGCACGTCACCCGGTACGCCAGGCGCGTCCCGTCGGGCCGGTCCAGGTAGGCGGATGGGGGCGGCTGGGTTCTCACGGAAGTGGAGTCGGCTTTCGGTAAGGGGTTGGGGGGGTGACGCCCCGCTTCCCCCTCACAGCTCGTAGAGCGTCTCGTCCACCCGGGGCTTGAGATAGCGCTGGCGGAAGCCTCGCAGGCGCCGCCGGGCGGCCTTTCCTCCGGTGTCGCCGGCTCCGGAAAACGGGTCCTCCTGTTCGAGGAGGTCCCCCAGTTCCTCCTCCACAACGTCCGGGTCCTCCCCGGCCTCCATCCGGCGGATGGCCTCCTCCATTCCCGATCCCACCTCCATGCCCATGGCGCCGTAGAGTTTTCGCATCATGCGGGCTGCCTGGCGGGGATCGTTCTCGTCCAATCCCTCGGCCTCGGTCGCCAGGGCCTCCATGGCCTGCTCCATGCGGGCCTCGTCGAAGTCGGGCAGGCCCTCGCCCCCCTCGCCGTCCTCCTCCTTGCCGGATCTCCCCCGGGAGATGGCGAAGACCGAGACCTGGCGCTCCAGATTCGGCCGCCGGCACCGCGGGCACGACGGAGCCGCCGCCGTGTTCACCCGGCGGGAGAGGAAGTTGTAGATCGTGTGACAGTCGGCGCAGTAGAACTCGTACACCGGCATGAAGGACCTCCGCAGCAGAAGGACGACAAGGTGGGCGCGACGGCTACCGCGCCACCTGAACCGGCTGGCCGTGGCGCACCCGCTCGTTGCCCCGCACGATGACGGGAGCCCCGGGGGGCAGCGCACCCTGCACGGCGGCCCGGTCGCCCTTGTACCCCACCACCTCCACGGGCACCTCGACGGCGGCCCCCTCCACTACGGCGTACACCAGGGTGCGCGCGCCCCGAGGGACCAGGGCGTCTTTGGGCACCAGGCGCTCCGGCCTCGGCGTTCCGAGGGCCAGGGCCACGCGGGCAGTCATGCCCGGCCGGAGCTGGCCCTGGGGGTTTCGTACCTCTACCTCGACGGGAAAAGTGCGGGCCTGGGGATCTCCCACGGGGATCACCGTGCGCACGGTGCCCCGGAACTCCCTGCCCCCCAGGGCATCGAGGCGCACCGCCACCGCCTGTCCCTGGGCAATCTCCACCACGTACTGCTCGGGCACGGGTACCCGTACCAGTACCACCGCGTGGTCGGCCAGGCGCGCCACAGCCCCCCCCTTGGCCACCCATTCTCCCACCTCGGTGTGCTCCTCCACGACGACTCCGTCGAAGGGGGCCCGCACAGTCTGGCGGGAGTAGCGGTCCTCCAGCAGCCGCACCGCCGATTGGGCCTTGGCCACCCGCTGCTCCCAGACCTGGGCATCCCGGCGGGCCGCGTCGAGCTGCTCCTGGGGGGCCACCTGCTTGCGCACCAGGTCCTGGGCCCGGGCCAGGTCGGCCCGGGCCTTTTCGAGCTCGGCCTCCGCCAGGCGGTGATCCGCCCGGGCGCCCTCCAGCTCCTCGTCGAGCTCCGCGTCCCGCAAGACCGCCAGCACCTCGCCCTTCTGGATCGCCCTCCCCCGACGGGCCTCCACCTGGCGGGCGATGCCCCCGACCTCGGCGGCCACCAGGCTCTCGGCCCGGGCCTGCACCGACCCCACCAGCGACACCTCGGGCTTCACGGTGTCCTCTACCACCGGGGCCGTGACCACCAGCGCCGGCGGCGGCCCCGGGGGCCGGGGGGCGTCCTGGGCGCCGGCATCGGCCCAGACGGCCCATGCCAGCAGTAACCCCATGGCGGCGGTTCTTCGCGTCACTTTTCCTTGCTCCAGTGGCGCAGGACGTCCATCTCGTCCCCCGAGAGGCGCGCCCCCAGGCCCACCATCGCGTCGAGCACCCGGTTCCACTCCTGTTCGCTGAAATGGCGGGCTTCGAAGCGCTCGGCCCCGTGGCACACGGTGCACCTCTCGTTGAGGATCGCCAGGGCCCGCTGGGAGAGGTCCTCCCCCTGGGCGATGGAGAGGGTGGTCTGGCCGGGGGCCCTGCCCTCCTGGGCCAGGGTCTCGAGTGGGACGATGGCGGCCATGGCCGCCAGGGCTGCGCCGATCCACAAGATGCGCATCTCGTCTTCCCTCCGGAAGGGGTGAGCGTTTGGGGTTGGCAGCCTACCAGAGGCCCCCGTTGGGGGGAAGCGGGGAGGCAGCCCACGATCCACCACCTGGGTGGCGAGCGGGGTCCGGGAGCCCCTGCGCTCCGCCGCTGGCCAGGACGGGCGAGTGTCGCGAAGCCCAGGAGGGGCGGGAGCGACCCCGCAACCCGCGATGTCCGGAGGCAGCGTCTTCGAGGGAGCCGGTGCGCCGAGCCTCACTGGGTTCGGCCGAGCTGCGGCGGGTCGGCCGAGGCGGCACGGGGCCCCGACCAATGGCCAGGGCTCCCGGACCCCGCCCCGGCGCTTTCTGGTGGCCTCTGGCAGCCCCCGGGGCTCGCGGCTCGGCTTCAAGTTTGCAGGCTGCCCTGACGATCCGTCCCTTGCGGACATGCGGGGCGGGCACACGGTGGGCAGGGAGGTTCCCGTGGCAGACAGCGTACGCATGGTGGACCTGGCGGTCCTGAGCCGGGGCATGGAGGCGTTCCGCCGACTCGACCCCGAGGCGAGCGTCCTGGCCCAGCGGCTGGCCACCCAGGCCGCGGTAAAGCGGGTGGAGGAGCTCCACAAGGAGGTGGAGGCCCCGGAGCGCTCCGCCGAGTCCCGCGTCCGGCCCCGGGACCCCCGGGACGAGCGGGATCGGCAGCACCGGGAGCGGCCCGGGGACGGCCCTCCGGGCGATTCCGAGGACGAGGGGCTCCCCGAGCGAGAGGAAGGGCGGCTCCTGGACATCAAGGTGTAGGGCGGCCAACTCTCAGCTCAGCCGTCAGCGCTCAGCGCTCAGGGAGAGCCAAGGGCGCGGCTCCCAACCCGGGCTCCGAGCTGCCGGCTGAAAGCGGCTCGCCGACCGCTAGAACAAATCCTCCTGGCGGGCCCGCTTTCTTGCCGCGGGGCCGGCCGATCCGCCCGTGGCCACGCTTCTCGGCAGCAGCCGGCCCCGCGACCCGCGCTTGCGCACGTAGAGCTCCAGGTCCGCCCCCCCGATGACCACCTCCCCCGTTCCCCGCCTGGCGGGCAGGGAAACCGTGGCGAAGAACACGTGGAGCCGCTCCAGGGTCTCCTCCCCCCGCAGCGCCAGGAGCTTGTTGCCCTTCCCCTTGGGGAACTCCGGGATTTCGTCCAGGCCGAAGACCGCCATATACCCGGAACTGGAGACCGCCGCCACCCGGTTCTCGCCGGGGCGCAGGAGGATCGGCGGCAGGGCGGTGCCGCCTGCGGTGTTGAGAACGGCCTTGCCCGCCTTGTTTCGCCCCAGGAGGTTACCCACCTCGGTGACGAAGCCGTAGCCGGCCGAGGAGGCCAGCAGCACCCTCTCCTTCTCCTCGGCGGCGAAGACGGCCACGATGCGGGACCGGTCCTGGAGCTCGAGGAGCGAGGTCAGGGGCACCCCGTCCCCCCGGCCCCCGGGGATCTGGACCGCCGCCACGGTGTAGGCGCGGCCGTTTTCGTCCAGGAGGACCAGGAGCTTCGAGGTGCGGGTCTCCACCACGGCGTGGAGGGCGTCGCCGTCCTTGAACGTGAGGCCCGCGAGGTCGAGGCCGTGGCCCGAGCGGCTTCGCGCCCACCCCTTCCGGGAGACGATGACGGTCACCGGCTCGTCGGGCACCGCGTCATCGAAGTGCGCCGCCTGGGCCTGCTCGATGAGGGTGCGGCGGGGGTCGCCGAAGCGGCGGATGTCTTCGCGCAGCTCCGAGACGATGAGCTCGGTCATGGCGCCCTCGTCCTCCAGGAGGCGCTGGAGCTCCCGGCGCTCCTGCCCCTTCTCCGCCAGCTCCTTCTCGATGGCCAGCTCGTCGAGCCTTGTGAGCTGCCGGAGCTTCATGTCGAGGATCTTGTCGGCCTGGACCTCGGAGAGCTCCCAGCGCGCCACGAGGCCGCGCTTGGCCTCCTGGTCGTCCTCGGCCGCGCGAATGAGCCGGATCACCTCGTCCATGTCCAGGAGGATGCGGGCAAACCCCTCCAGGATGTGCAGCCGCGCCTCCACCTGCTCCAGGCGGAAGCGGCAGCGCCGGGTGACGGTCTCGAAGCGGAAGGCGTTCCAATCGCGCAGGATGTCGAGCAGCGGCATCTGGGTGGGCAGCCCCGCCCGGTTGATGAGGTTGAACTGCACCTTGAGGCGGCTCTCCAGGCTCGTGACGCCGAAGAGGTAGACGGCGAGCTCGTCCGGGTCTTGGCGGCGGGACCTGGGGTAGACCTCCAGGTACACGGGCCCGGTGTCGTTGCCGGCGCCGTTGTTGACCTCTCCCACCCGGGCGAGCATGGCCTGCTTGGCGGCGCGCTGCTCGGGGGTGAGGTTCGCCTCGCCCGCCTTCTTCCCCTTGGCCTTGGGCTGGGGGTTGGAGAGGGCGTCGAGCTCCAGGAGCACCTGCTCGGGAGAGACCTTGGGAGGCAGCTCGGTGAAGACCAGGTGCCACCCGTCGGCGTCCTTCTTCACCTCGTACCGGGCGCGTACGGTGAGCATCCCGGCCCCTGTGGCGTAGATCTCCTCGAGCTCCGCCGGGGAGTTGATGATCTGGCCGCCGCAGGGGAAGTCGGGCCCCTTCACGTGGCGCAGGAGACCCTTCAAGGTCGTGCCGGGGCTCTGGAAGAGGGCGATCGCCGCCCGGCACACCTCAAGCAGGTTGTGGGCGGGGACGCTGGACGCCATGCCCACCGCGATGCCGAGTTGGTCGGCCAGGAGCACCGTGGGCACCCGCGCGGGAAGGAAGGCGGGCTCCAGCTCGTTGCCGTCGTAGTTGGGCCGAAAATCCACCGTGCCCTTGCCGAGCTCCTCCAGGAGCACTCTGGAGAACTCGGTGAGGCGGCACTCGGTGTAGCGCATGGCCGCCGCGTTGTCGCCGTCGAGGCTGCCCCAGTTGCCCTGCCCGTCGATGAGGGGGTAGCGCAGGTTGAAGTTCTGGGCCATGAGGACCATGGCCTCGTAGACGCTCGCGTCCCCGTGGGGGTGGTACTTGCCGATCACGTCGCCCACCACCCGGGCGGACTTCTTGAACGTCGCCCGCGCCCCGAGCCCCAGCTGGCTCATGGCGTAGAGGATGCGCCGGTGCACGGGCTTGAGGCCGTCGCGCACGTCGGGGATGGCGCGGCTCAAGAGCACCGAGACCGCGTAGGAGAGGTACGAGCGGTCGAGATACGGCCCCAGGGGGATGTAATCCTCCCCGGGCCGGCCGCGAACCGCGTTGCGGAAATCGTCGAGGGTCTGCAAGGGGCGACTCCAGGTGAAGGGAGGGGGTGTCGCGGACGGTCACGGACTTTCACGGACAGACACGGACGGGCACGGACTTGCCCCGCCGCTCCTCACACGTCGACCTCCGCCAGGTTTCCTTCCCGCTCGATCCACTCCCGGCGGGCGGCGGCTTCCTTCTTGCCGAGGCAGCGGTGTACCCGGGCGCGGGTGTCCTCTTCCTCGCCGGGGGGGACGAAGAGGGGCAGCACCCGGCGGGTGTCGGGGTTCATGGTGGTCTCCCAGAGTTGGGCGGGGTTCATCTCCCCCAGGCCCTTGAACCGCTGGACCTTGATCTTCTCCGGGTCCACCCCCTCGGCCAGGGCCTTGTCCCGGGCCGCCGAGAGCTCCTCGTCGTCGAGGCAGTAGAGCGTGCGGCGCTCCTTGTACTTGCCGTGGGGCGGCACGTCCACCCGGAAGAGGGGCGGCTCGGCCACGAACACGTGGCCCCGCTCCACGAGCCGCGGGAAGTGGCGCAGGAAGAACCCCGCCAGGAGGCTGCGGATGTGGGCGCCGTCCACGTCGGCGTCGGTCATGATGACGACCTTCCCGTACCGCAGCCCCGAGAGATCCACCGGGTCATCGGGGCCGTGGGGGTCCACCCCCAGGGATACCACGATGTTGTGGGTCGCCTCCGAGGCGAGCACGTCGCCGGCGTCCATCTCCCACGTGTTGAGGATCTTGCCCCGGAGGGGCAGCACCGCCTGGATGTCGCGGTTTCGGGCCTGCTTGGCCGAGCCCCCGGCGGAGTCGCCCTCCACGAGGTAGAGCTCCGTGAGCTCGGGGTTGTCCTCCTTGCAGTCGGCGAGCTTGCCGGGCAGGGTTCCCAGGGTGCCCTGCTGCTTCTTGGAGACCTTCTTTCCCCGCCGCAGCCGCTCCGCCGCCGCCTTGACCGCCAGCTCTGCCACCGCCCGACCGTGCTCCACGTTCTCGTTGAGCCACAGCTCGAACGGGTCCCGGAACATGGCGGTCACCAGGCGAGCCGCCTCCCGCGACGTGAGGCGCTCCTTGGTCTGCCCCTGGAACTGGGGCTCCTTGAGGCGGGCCGAGAGCAGGAAGCACGCCTTGGCCCAGATGTCCTCCGGGGCAAGTTTCACCCCCCGGGGCAAGAGGTTGTGGTGCTCGGAAAACGCCCGAACGGATTCGGCGACCGCCGTGCGCAACCCGTTGACGTGGGTGCCGTGCTGGGTGGTGGGGATGAGGTTCACGTAGCTCTCTCCCACCCCCGGCCCTTCGGCCACCCAGGTGAGCGCCCAGTCGATCCCCTCCCCCTCCGAGAACTCGGCTCCGTTGTCTTCGGGGCGGTAGAAGCGCCCCCCGGCATAGATGGGGCAGGCGGTCTCCCGGTCCCCCACGAGATCGGCCAGGTGATCCTGGAGCCCGGCCTCGTAGCGCCACTCCCTGTGTTCGGCCTCGGCCCCGCCTTCTCCCGGTTGGCCCTCCACCTCCAGGATCACCCGGGTGCCCGGCAGCAGCACCGCCTTGGTGCGCAGGAGCCGCTCCAGAGCAGGCCGGTGGACCTGGGGGGAGTCGAAGTAGCGGGGGTCGGGCCAGACCCGCACCGTGGTTCCCGTGGCCCGCCTGGGGACCCGCACGTCGTCCCGGGCGAGCTCGCGCACCAGCTCGCCCCCCTCGAAGGCGATGCTCCACTGCATCCCGTCGCGCCGCACCGTGGCTTCGAGGCGGCGGGAAAGGGCGTTGGTGACCGAGACCCCCACCCCGTGGAGGCCGCCCGAAAACGAGTAGTGCTTGCCCTCGAACTTCCCCCCCGCGTGCAGCGTGGTGAAGATCACCTCGATGGCCGGCCGGTTCTTCTGTTTGTGCAGGTCCACGGGGATGCCGCGCCCATCGTCCTCCACCGAGACGGACCCGTCGGCGTGGAGGGTGACGCGGATCGTGGTGGCGAACTGGGAAAGGCACTCGTCGGCGGCGTTGTCGATGACCTCCTGGATGATGTGGTTCGGGGTGGCGGTGTTGGTGTACATGCCGGGGCGCTTGCGCACCGGCTCCAGGCCCTCGAGCGCCTTGATGGCATCGGCGTCGTAGGCTTCCGTGAGCTTTGCAGCCATGGATTCTCCCGCTCCTGGGGTTGGGAACGCCGGCTTACTCCCTTGGGGTCGGGGGGCCCGGCGGCGCGCATTATACGCCGGAGTCTGCCCGGTCTCGACACCCGAACGAGCGGTCTCGTCATTTCCCGCTTCCCGGTCCGCTCGTGTGGGCCTGTCTCGCGTGGCAGCGCAGGTCCTGGCGTGGCGGCGCAGGTCCTGACGAGGAGGCCTGGATTCGCCACAGGGCGATCGCACATAAAAACCTTAGCCAGCCAGCACTTTGAGGCGATAGGCGTCATCCCAGCCTGCGCGGCGGCGCTTGGTCTGGGTACCGCGCTTGATGGAGGTTTCCTGGGTGAGGAGATTC
>JBFLZB010000175.1:8962-9695 GCA_040756475.1 Thermodesulfobacteriota bacterium | reverse complement strand
CGCGGCCGCGGCGGTGCTGTACTTCGGGGCGGCGGTCTGGTGGTTTCCCGACCTGGATGCGGGGGCGGTGGCCCTGGCGTCGGCGTCGGTGCTCGCCCAGTCCCTGGCGACCCTTTACTTCTCCCTCTTCCTGGGGCTCAACCGGGCGGCCCTGTGGGGCCTGGAGGCGCCGCTCAAGGGGTGGGGGGTGGTGGCGGTGCTCCCCGCCGCGTACCTCGCCGGCGGGCTCCGGGGGGCGTGCGGGGCGGTGGCCGCGGTGGACCTGCTGCTGCTCGCGGCCGGCATCCTGCTGGCGCGGCCGCACCTGGGGCTCGCCAGGCCTCGCTGGGACCTGCGGCCCGCGTTGCCGTACGTGCGGTTCGGTGCCGCGTTTCTCGTGAGCCAGCTCGTGGTGGCCTCGTTTCGGCGCAGCGGCGACGTGATGGTGCTGGCGGTCTCGGGGAGCTACGCGGAGGTGGGGTACTTCGGCCTGGCCATGAACGTGTACCTCGTGGGGGCGCTGGCCATGGGGCAGCTCGCGCTGTCGTTTGCGCCCGTCCTCACCGGGCTGCGGGAGCAGGGGCGCCCGGAGGCCGCCGCCCGCTGGGTGGAGCGCCTCCTGGTGGTCCTGGCGGCGGCGGGGGTTGCCGCCGTCTTCGGGGCACTGGCCCTGGGGGAGACCCTGGTGCCCCTGGTCTTCGGGCAGGCGTACCGCCCCGTGGCGGCGCACCTGCTCGTCATGGCCTTTGCCCTC
>JBFLZB010000175.1:0-8952 GCA_040756475.1 Thermodesulfobacteriota bacterium | reverse complement strand
GTCGCCGTGGGCCGCGTGCTGGCGGTGGTGTTGGAGCGGCCCCGCACGGCCATCGCGGCGGCCGTGGTGCAGCTCGCGGGATTCTGGGCGGTGGGTCCCCTGCTCGTGACCTGGCGCGGGAGCCTGGGCGGGTGCGCGGGCGTGCTGATCGCCACGGTGCTCGGCGGCGCCTATTTCTTCTGGCGCCTGAAGGGGCCGGTGGGGTGCTCGCTACGCGCTCCGGTCCTGGCCGCGGTCCTGGGAGTGCCCTTCCTGCCGCTGCTCGTCCTGGGGTCCGGCTGGGGCGTGAGGGCGGCGCTCTTCGGGGCGTGTCTCTCGGCCTATGCCTGGGCCCTGCGGCGCGCCGGAGTGGTCACCGGCGAAGAGCTCCGCGCTCTGTGGCGGGCTTTGCGAGGGGGCCTGGGAGGTCGGAGAATGGCGGAATCCCCGGGTGGGGGATGAGGGCGATGGCGCGGCGGTACTGGGACGAGGTGGCCGGCGAGTGGGCGGCCGCGCGTCCCCACCGGCTGTGGCGGGAGTACAGCGACCGCCTCCTGGGGGCTCTCCTGGAGCGCTGGTGGCCCGAGGGCCCGGTCGGGCGGGTCCTCAAGACCGATCTCTTCGACGAGGCCTTCGGGGAGGGTGCGGCGCCGTTCCTGGAGGGGCGTGCCCGTTCCTGGGTGGGGATCGACGTGGCCGGAACGGTCGTGCGCTGTGCTCGGGAGGCTCACCCGGGGCTGGGGGCGGTCGGGGCGGACGTGCGGTCGCTGCCCTTCTCGCACGGCGCCTTCGATCTCGTGGTCTCGCCCTCGACCCTGGACCACTTCGAGACGCGGGAAGAGATCTCGGCGAGCCTTCGCGAGCTCGGGCGGGTGCTCCGGATCGGAGGGGTGCTCCTCTTGACCCTGGACAACCCGCGCAATCCGGTGCTGGTGGCGCGCCGGCTCCTGCCCTTCGGGCTCCTGCGCCGGCTCGGACTGGTGCCCTACCAGACGGGCGCGACCCTGGGGCCGGGCGAGCTGGAGCGCGTACTCCAAGCCGCTGGCTTCCAGCTGCGGCACCTGGGTGCGGTGCTCCACTGCCCCCGGGCCCCGGCGGTGGCCCTGGCCCGGCTCCTCGAGCGCCGGGGCTCGCCGGCCGCTCGGGAGAGGTTCCTGCGCGGGCTCGCGTGGTTCGAGGGGTTGTCCCGATACCCGACGCGGTTTCTCACGGGCCACTTCGTGGCGGCCCTGGCGGTGAAGCGATGAAGAATGGCACGGCCCGCGCCCCCCGCCTCCTCGCCGAGCGCGCGGGGTCCCAGCTCCTGTGCACGGTGACCCGCGAGGGCGCCCCCGCCGGCTTCCTCGCGGTGGACTCCACCGTGGCCGGCCGGGCCTGCGGCGGGCTGCGGCTGGCCCCGGGAGTGGACGAGGCAGAGGTGCGGGTGCTGGCCCGCTCCATGACCCTCAAGTACGGCTTCCTCGGGCTGCCCCAGGGGGGTGCCAAGGCCGGGGTGCGGGGAGATCCGGAAGGGCCCCCCGAGGAGCGGCGGGAGCTCCTTCGGGCCTTCGGATCCGCCCTGGCGCCGCTCCTGCGGGCGCGGCTCTACAGCCCCGGCCCCGACATGGGCACGAGCAACGAGGACATCCGCGACCTGCTGGAGGCGGCGGGGGTCCAGCCCCGGCGCCGGGAGCTGCGGGGGACGAGCTCCGGGTACTACACGGCCCTCACGGTCTTCGAGAGCGCGAAGGCGGCCTGCGCCCAGGCGGGCGTGGCGCTGGCGGGCTCGGAGGCCGCCATCGAAGGGTTCGGAAAGGTGGGGAGCGCGCTGGCCCTTCTCCTGGCGGAGGCGGGGGCCCGGGTGGTGGCGGTCTCCACCTCCCGGGGGGCCCTCCACGAGCCGGCGGGCCTCGACGTGCCCCGGCTGGCGCGCCTGGCGGCGGCCGAGGGGAGCCGGGTCGCCGAGCGGGGGGAGCTGGGGCGGCGCCTCCCGCGGGAGGGGCTCCTGGAGCTTCCCGCGGCGCTCCTCTTCCCCTGCGCCCGCCACCACAGCGTGCACGCGCAGAACGCGGCGCGGGTGGGCGCCCGCATCGTCTGTCCCGGGGCGAACAACCCCCTCACCCCCGAGGCGGAGGCTCTCCTGGGCGCGCGGGGAGTGCTGTGCGTGCCCGACTTCGTGGCCAACGCAGGCGGGGTCCTGGGGGGCACCATGGAGTTTGCGTCGGTGCCGGCGCCGCGCATCCGGGAGTTCACGGGCCGGCACTTTCGCCCGCGGGTGGCCCGGGTCCTCGCCGAAGCGGCGGCACAGGGGGTGTCGCCCCGGGAGGTCGCCGAGAAGGAGGCCCGGCGCCGCTTTGCCGAGGTGGTCGGACGCGCGGCCCGCCCTTCCCCTCTTGGGCGGATCTTCGGCCTGGCCCTGGAGGCGTACCGCCGCGGCTGGCTCCCCGGCCCCCTGGTGGCCCGCCTCTCCCTGCCCTACTTCGAGCGCACGGTGGGGTGAGCTCGCGACAGGCACGAAGGGAGGGCGTCTCACGCAGCGGCGCCACGACGCAACCAAGGGGCCCCCGTTCGAACCGCGTCCCCGGGGGGTGAAGGTGCAACGATGAAGCGCAGGGTCGTGCTCGTGTACCCACGCCACACCCACGGGTGGGAGGCCCAGCCGTGGGTGGACATGCCGTTGGGCCTCCTGTGCGTCGCCACGCCGCTCCACCGGGCCGGCTACCCCGTGACGATCCTCGACCAGCGGGTGGAGCCCCGGTGGCGCGAACGGCTTGCGGAGGAGCTTGCCCGGGGGCCGCTGTGCGTGGGGGTGTCCACGACCACCGGGCCCCAGCTCCGGTACGCCCTGGAGGTGTCGCGGCTCGTGAAGGAGGCGGGGGACACCCCCGTGGTGTGGGGCGGGGTGCACGCGAGCCTTTTGCCCGAGCAGGTCTTGCAGGAGCCGTGCGTCGACTTCGTCGTGCAGGGGGAGGGGGAGGCGACCTTCCGGGAGCTCGTGGAGGCCCTGGCCCGGGGAGGGGCGGCGTCGGCGGTGCCGGGGCTCTGGTACCGGGGGGAGGCGGGGCCGGTATCGGCGGGGCTGCGGGAGTTCGTGGACCTGGACCAGGAGCCGCCGCTTGCCTACCACCTCCTGCCCCTGGAGAAGTACCGGCGCACCGTCTTCGGCGTGGAGCGGCTCTCGTTGTTCACGAGCCGGGGCTGCCCCCACGGCTGCACCTTCTGCTTCAACCAGCACTTCGACCGGCGGCGCTGGCGGGCCCTCTCGGCCGAGGCCGCGGTGGAGCGGATCCTCGACACCGCGTCGCGCTGCGGGGTGCGGGGGCTCGTGCTCTACGACAGCAACTTCTTCGCCGACCTGGATCGCGGCCGGCGCATCCTGGAGGGGCTCGTCCGCGCGGGCCGCGGGGTGGCGCTCACCCGGCTCCACACCCGGGCCGACACCCTGTTGCGGATGGGCGACGCGGACTTCGACCTCCTGACCCGCGCCGGGTGCAAGTGCCTCTCCATCGGGATCGAGTCGGGCTCGGAGCGCCTCCGCGAGCTCCTGGGGAAGAAGATCGACCTTCCCGCCGTCCTGGAGAAGAACCGGGAGCTCGCCCGCTTCCCGCTCACGCCCCTCTACTTCTTCATGATGGGCTTCCCCACCGAGACCCCCGAGGACCTGGGCCGGACCCTGTCCGCCGCCGAGGCCCTGCGCAGCGGCAATCCCAACGTGGACCTTTCCTTCAACATCTACACCCCCTTTCCCGGCACCGAGCTCTTCCGCACCGCGGTGGAGCACGGTCTCCAGGTGCCGACCCGCACCGAGGAGTGGGCCGGCTTCAACTACCGGAACCTCGCCCAGGGCGCCCCCTGGCTCACCCCCGAGATGCGCCGCCTCGTGGAGGTGCTGGACTTCGCCTGCATGTTCCTGGGCAAGAAATACACCCGCCCCTACAAGGAGACCAAGAGCCCCGCCGTCCTCCTGGGCAAGCTCTACGCCCCCCTGGCCCGCTGGCGCGCCAAACACCTCTGCGCCGCCTTCCCCTGGGAGGTGCGCCTGGCGCGGCTCTTCCGCCTCTACGCCAAGCAGGAGTGAGGACGGGAGTGGGAGCGGCTGATCACGGCTGCAATGATACCGACTCGGGGGATGCGTAGAGCTGATTCTTCGTCGTGCAAGCGGCGTGTCTGGGCAAGCGGCAACCGTAGCACGGGACCGCCCGACCCAAAATCGCTGCATTTCAGTTCGTCCCGTCCCCCGTCTGGCGCGCGCGCAGGCGTCCGCTGCCTCCCGGCGGGGCGCGGGGTGAACTCGGCCCGCAATCGGCCCTCAGCCCTTTGGTGCCGGGTCGAGGACCTTCAGCTCGGCGAAGTACGAGCGGTAGAAGCCGCGGTCCCGGGTCAGCAGCCGGTCGCACTGGACCCTGGCATGGGCTCCCACCAAGAAGTCGGCGACCACCCGCTCCCTCGCACCGCCCCGTTCCCGGTGGCGGCGCCACATCCGGCCCGCCAGGGTCGCCGCAGAACGGCCCAACGGGAGGAACTCGACACGGAGGATATCCAACTTCTCCTCCAGCGCTTCCGCCGATTCGAAGAGCGCCGCCAGTTCTGCCCACACGACATCGCAGACCGCCAGGCGCCCCTCCCGAAGGCACCGGCGCAAGGCAGCGGACGACGAAGGGCAGTACGCCGGGTCGTCTCGAAACACGTCCACCAGGACGTTCGTGTCCACGGCGGTGATCAAGCGCGATCTCGCATCGCGGCCACCAGTTCGTCGGTGGGCAACTCCAGCTTCAGACATCCGATGACGCGCGCTACGGGGTCCGCCTCCAGCACCTTGACCGCCACGAGCTTCCCTTCCTCCTCGCGAAAGTCCAACACGGTCTTGGGTCCAATGCCGAGCTTGTCGCGCAACGGCTTGGGGATGGTCACCTGCCCGCGTTCGGCCACCACGGCATTCATCGTCATGTCTCCTCGCCAGCGCGTATGGATTCGACCCACCGCTTGCATACTTCGGCAGTATGTCCCCCACGGGGTTCGCAGACAACCCGAAACGCTCGGCCACCTGCCGACGATGTGGAAGTGCACCGGTTCCCGGCCGGGGTCTGGCCAGCCCCCCGCGAGCCAGCCTCGCCCAGCTCGTAGTCAGCCGAGGTGTACCCGTCATTCAGTTACCCCGCTACTGCTCGGCCGGGAAATGCTGTAGGTGAAGAGAATCTACGGGGCCCTCACCTCGAAGGGCACGGTGTACGGCCCCAAGCCCCCCAGGGTAACCTCCAGCAGCCAGGTTCCGCGGCCCAGGGTCTCGGTGGCCAAGTCGTAGCGGTAGGTTCGCGTCGTCGCGTCGTACTCCAGCCGGTCCTCGCGGCCGAACTTTCCTCCCGGCCGGGGCTCGGGGTGGACCCACGGGACCTGCCACCCCCGGCCGGAGAGCCGCAACGTCGCCCCGCCCTCGGCTTCCTCCGGAACCGGGCCTTCCACGGCCAGGGCCACGGGGATCACCGAGCCCAGGGCGAAGACCCTGGGATCATCTTCGGCGAGCGGCGCCCCAAATCGCGGCAGCGCCGCGTCTTCGCGTACGAAACGCACGGTGTCCAGGGGCGGCGGGAGGAGCTCGATGCGGTAGCGGTGGGTGGCGCCCGCCTGGATCGTGTTCTTCCACTTTTCCGAGTCAACTCCATACCTGGGAGGCGGGGACGTCAGGACGCCGCCGAGCTCATAGTCGCCTCCCGCTGGGGTACCGAAGACCTCGAGACGGAGGGGCCACCACTCCCTGGAGGAGAGGAAGAAACCCACCATCCAATATGGACCGTCAAAGCCCTCTTCTTCAGCGTAGAAGCCATCCCAAAGGCGGCTACCGTCGAGGGTGTTTACGACCGCTCCCAACGCCGGGTCCCACCCGTACGTCCCACCCGCTTGGGCGGTGATCCGCACGCGGACGCCTGCATCGTGGAAGACTTTGAACAACCAACCCTTCTCGTTCTCCTCGTGAGGTCGCGCCACTGCTACTTGGGGCCGCACGATCCGTGGCCGAACCTCTGATTCCCGCACGAACCGAAGCCCGGGCCGAGGCGCCAGGGAGAGCTCCACACGGTATCGCTGCGTCCCGCCGGGCTCGACGCTGCCCACCAGGACGAAGGCCTGGTCAGTCCTGGGGCCCGTCAGGGTGCTCCGAAGCGTATAGGAGACATCGTCTCCCTCCGGGCTATCGGGTGGGCCCAAGACCTCGAGCCGCAAGGGCCACCACTGCACCGAGCGAAAACCAAACCGCAGGACCTGGCTGCGCCTGCCGGGGCGGGCGGGGTCCTCCCGCTCGAGGTAGCTCCCCTCCAGATGGTGGGTCGGATCGAGGGAGTTGACGACCGTGTCCAGCGTCGGGTCCCACCCGAGCGTCCCGCCGTCCTGGGTTGTGATCCGGATGCGCACCGCGGAGTCGTGGGCGATCTCGAACCACCACGGCTCTTCCTGCTCCTCGGCAGGCGAAGAGCCGGCCAGAACCAGGGCCAAGCACACTGCCGCACCCAGCGCCTGTAGCATGCGCGACACGCCGGACCTCCTCACGGTTTGAGCAGCAGGTGGAGCACGGCCGGCAGCCACGCCAGCCGCCGGAGCCGGATGCGGGTAGTGGCCCGCGCACCGTCGTCGAAGGTGGCCACGAGCTCCCACTCTCCTTCGGGGAGCACCCGGGTGTCGAGGTCGTAGCGGAACGCGTTGCCGGTGTTCGCCCCCGGCACGGGGGTGGGCGGTACCACGCCGCCGGCGACGCCGCCCACCACCCAGGCGAGCCCCAGGGTAGATTGTGCAGCGGGAGTGGGCGGCTGGGCGAGGATGAATCTCATGTACCTTTGCAGCTTCCTCAAATTCAACGTGGTGGGTATCCCGCTCATCTTCCTGCTCTTCGGGGTGTCGATGGCCCTCCTGCTCGTGCTCTGGCCCCTGAACCCCGCCCGTGAGGCGGGCCCCCCCTTCCCGCGGCCAGAATCCACCCATGAGCTCCGGGGTGGGGTCCGGCAGCCCCTGGGCGCAGGCCTGCACCGCATTAGACGGATCTGTGCGGGGGCCGGCCCGCAAGGGCCGTCCCTGCCGCGACCCCGCTCACTCCCTAGGCGGCGGATCGAGGTCGGACTGTTGCCTGTCGGACTGTTGCCTTGCGCTGAATGCGCAGACGCGCTACAAGCGGAGCACTATAAAGAAACTCGCTGTCCCCGAGCCCGCAGGAGCGCCGTAGGGCGGGGCTTGCCCCGCCGCACTCGGCGGGCGAACCCCGCTACGCGGGAACCGCCCGCCCTACCGTTTCATCCCTCAGGGTGACCGAAGGTCATGGGCAACTCACTGTAAGGGGGTGGCGCGATGAGGAAGACCGGCCGAAGAACCGCGCACGATCGAACCAGCGAGGCCACACTCCCTGGCAACTCCCTGCGGGTTTGGCCTCTGGCCGTTTGTGGTCCTCGCCCGAGGTCCGGGGGGTCCGTCTGGGTAACTTGTTCGCGGAGATGGCCGGTCATGGGAAGCTCGTGGCTTGTGTGCTTCCTTTCCATTTTTTGGGCTCTTTGTCTGGCCGGGTGCGGCGGCCGTGGGCCCTCGGAAGGGGGGGGTGAGCCAGAGTTGCGAGTCGCGGTGCGAACCACTCCTGACGGGGGCCAGCCAGTGCCAGGGGTCTACGTGGTGTTGCATGGCCCGCAGAACGTGACCGTAGAGCGCGTGCTTGTAACGGGGGAAGATGGTGTGGCGAATTTCGGGCGGGTCGGCCGGCGCCTCATCTCCCTCACGCTTGCATGGAAAGCGGAGGGCGGCTACCAGAGTGAGCAAGAACTTCGGACGTATGTCGATGTGCCAGTGGGTGAAATAGCGCTCGTGAAGCATCCCTATGCCCGCTCAATCCTCGCAGACGAGTCGCAGATCAATGTCACGCTTTCAAATGTTCCATCTGGCGCACCATTCGTCGCATTGCAGCCATGCGGTTGGGGGGCAAACGGCATTGCCGAGTTCCGTGGCGTGCGTGTGGGACCGGAGGACGTTCAGACCGACGGGAGACTCAGCCTTCTCGCGACAGCGCAGGGCCTGGAAGTGTCGCTCTTCTACTCCCCGTCCTCCTACTCCTTTCTCCTCGACGAGGAGTTGGTCTACGGGGCGACGTATCGCATCCCTAGCACCGAAGGTGGTGCAGCGTGGCGCGAATCAGCGCTCCAACCGTGGGAGACGAGCGACGAGACGCCCTTGCTATTATTAGACATCTCTGGCTTCAGGGGCGGCGTTCGGTACAACCTTGGGGGCTGGTACAGCAACACGGCGGCCGTTCGTGGCAGTGCGGTCTTCCTCGACGAATTCCCCGTGGATTACTACGGCATCTATTCGGTGTCGTGCAAGGCAGGCCGGGGAACGTGTACAAACGTTCATCGGCGCGTTCAGGCCATGCCTTCTGTCCTGGCCGTGACAACACCTGATTATGGCTTCGAGTACGCTTCATATGACCCTGTGACACGCATGATACATTGGTCTCTCAGGGAGGCAACGGCTGGATATGGCATCCAGATCGGCCACCCTTCTACCGTAGAGCCTACCTTCTGGGTGGTGTGGCTCAGGCCAGACGCAACGAGTTGGAGCATCCCGGATCTGCCCAGTCCAGTGCGGGAGTGGGTTGGAGATGATCCCTTCCGGGAAGTGGCTCTTTCTGTGCTCGATAGCAGCGTCGTGGAAGGATTCGATGATTGGTGGCGGAACTACGGGAGTCGGGGCAAGGCCCTACTGTGGGAAGAGGCTGACACAATTTCGGGCCACGTGTCACTTGCCCTGTCGCAATAGACCATCTTCATCATAGTGCGGGTCCACATGCCATTTGGTATCGATGAGCGCTCCCGTCCCGGTCCCGACCGGGGGAACCAAGGGGGACGTAACGGGAACCAAGGGGGAACCAAGGGGGACGTAACTGAAATACTGCAATTCATATCCCCAGACCCTTCCGAATGCGCTCGACTAGGGGCGTCGGCGCTTCGACACTCGCCTGTCGTTGCGCCG
>JBFLZB010000174.1 GCA_040756475.1 Thermodesulfobacteriota bacterium | reverse complement strand
TGATCTCGTCGGCCGTGGGGTTGGGGATGCGTTCGAGCAGCGCCACGGTGGAGAGGATCATCCCCGGGGTGCAGTACCCGCACTGGATCGCGCCCCCCTCCACGAAGGCCCGCTGCACGGGGTGGAGCGCGTCGGCCCCGTCTGCCCCTCGGGTCTCGGCCAGGCCCTCGATGGTGGTGATGGGCTTTCCCACGCACGAGAGCGCAAGCGTCAGGCACGAGAGGAGGGGGCGCCCCTGCACGAGCACGGTGCACGCCCCGCAGTCGCCGATGCCGCACCCGCGCTTGGTGCCCGTGAGCCCCACCCGGTCGCGGATCACGTCTACCAAAAAGTCGGTGGGCGCCACGGGGACCTCGAAGTCCTCCCCGTTTATGTTCAGGGTGACGAGCGTTTTCATGACTTCCCCCTCCTTGCCAGCTCCTCGGCGCAGGCGCCGAGCGCCCGCGAGACGAGCACCGCCACGAGCCGGCGCCGGTAGGCGGCGCTCGCACGCACGTCGTCGATGGGCCTGGCCTCCTGGGCCGCGAGCCGCCCGGCCTCCTCGAACAAGTCCGGGCCCACCGCGGCCCCGGTGAGCGCCGCCTCCGCCTCCAGCGCCCGGTAGGGGATCGGCCCCACCGCCCCCAGCGCGATGCGCACGCACGCGGCCTTCTTCTTCTTGGCATCGAGCTCCAGGTAGCAGCCCACGTTGACCATGTCGATCTCCATGGCCTGGCGCAGCCCCTGGAACCGGTAGGCCACCGCGGCCCGCGCGGTGAGCGCCGGCAGGTGGAAGCTCTTGAGGTACTCCCCGGGTGCAAGCGCCGTCTTTCGGTAGGCGAGCCAGAACGTCTCCATGGGCAGCCGCCGCTCGCCTCCTTCCCGCGACAGCGTCACCTCGGCCCCGTGGGCCAGGAGCACCGGGGGCGTCTCCGCCGAGGGCGAGCCGTGGCAGCAGTTTCCCGCCATGGTGGCCATGTGGCGCACCTGGGAGGAACCCAGCTGGGCCGCCGCAAAGGCCAGCGCCGGGGCGTGCTCGCGCACCAGTGCGCTCGCCTCGATCTCGGAGACCTTGGTGCCCCCGAGGATCGTCAGCCCCCCGTCCGGGGCCCGGAAGATCCCCTGGAGCTCGGGCAAGTCCCCCACGTCGAGCACCAGCCGCGGCGAGAGGAGCTTTTCCTTCACCAGCACCAGCAGATCCGTGCCCCCCGCCAGCAGGTGGCACTGCCCCGCGTGGCGGGTAAGCAGCCCCTCGAGCTCCCGCAGGCTCCCAGGGCGTTGGTAGTCGAAGGGTTCCAGGTGCATGGCTTCCTCCTACGAGGGGTTGAGGCCGAGCCTGCGGCTCACGATGAGCTTCATCACCTCGCTCGTGCCGGCGTAGATGGAGAGCGCCCGCACATCGCGGTAGAGGCGGCAGATGCGGTACTCCTCCATGTAGCCGTACCCCCCGTGGAGCTGCACGGCCCCGTAGGCGACCCGGTTCACCATCTCCCCCAGCCAGTACTTGGCCATGGAGACCCTCTGCACGATATCGACGCCGCGGACGAAATCGGCTACCAGGGCGTCGAGGAAGGTGCGGCCGATCTCCACGTCGGTGGCCATCTCCGCCAGCTTGAAGGCGTTGGCCTGGAAGTCGCCGATGGGCTTCCCGAAGGCCTTGCGCTCCTGGGAGTATTTCAAGCCCTCCTTGAGGCACTCCTCCGCCATGACCTGGCACTTGATGCACACCTCGAGCCGCTCGCGCTGGAGCTTCGCCATCATGTACCTGAAGCCCTGCCCCTCCTCCCCCAGGAGGTAGCCCGCGGGCACCCGCACGTCGTCGAAGGAGAGCTCGGCGGTATCCTGCATGTGGGAGCCCATCTTGTCGAGGGCGCGGCGGCGGATGCCCGGCAGGTCCAGGGGCACCAGTAGCAGGCTCATCCCCTTGTGGCCGGCCTTGGGGTCGGTCTTGCAGGCCAGCACGCAGATGTCGGCGAAGATGCCGTTGGTGATGAAGACCTTGGAGCCGTTCACCGCGTAGGCGTCCCCGTCGCGCTCCGCCCGGGTCCGGATGGCCGCGAGGTCGGAGCCCGCGCCGGGCTCCGTGAGCCCCAGGCACGCCACCGCCTCCCCCGACGCGCACTTGGGGAGCCACTCCCCCTTGACCTCGGGGGTTGCGTAGGACTCCACGTAGGGCACCGCCACGTCGCTGTGGAGCGGCACCCCGAAGCCGTAGGCGTCGCCCCGGATGAGCTCCTCGTTGATGATGACCGAGTACTCGAATCCCAGCCCGAGTCCCCCATACTCCTCCGGGAGCCAGGGGCACAGGAACCCGTTCTCCCCCATCTTGAGCCAGGCCGCCCGGGGCACGGCCCCGGCCTTCTCCCACGCCGCCGCGTTGGGGGCGATCTCGTTTGCCACGAACCGCCGAAAGGACTCCCGGAAGATCCGGTGGTCCTCGCCGTACACGTCCCGAGCCATCTCGTCTTCTCCTCTCCTCATATTTCCTAGGCGCCGGACCCCGGCGCCCTGCGGCCCTCGAGCCCTCGCAGGAGCTCGTCGTTTCGCCCCGGAATCACCATCTCGAACGCCGAGTCCACCGTGGTGTAGTCGAAGTAGCCCAGCCGCGCCAACGGCCGGACCTTGAGCACGTCGACCTTTCCGCCGGGGCCGACGAGGTCGTCTCGGATGTGCACCCCCACCACCCGCCCGATCACCACGTCCACCGTCCCCATGGGGCTGGCCCCAGGCAGGCGAATCGTCTGGTGGTAGACGCACTCGAACTGGATGGGCGACTCGGCCACCCGGGGCGCCTTCACGACCCGCGAGGGGGCCTTGGTCACCCCCGCCAGCTCGAACTCGTCCACCTCGGGCCCCACCTCGGCGGCGCTTCGGTTCATCGCCTCCCGGAGCTCCCAGGTCGCCATGTTGTAGACGAACTCCCCGGTCTCCTCCGCGTTGACGACGCTGTCCTTGCGCCGGCCGTCGGTGGTCTGGTTGGCCGCGAAGAGGACGTAGGGCGGGTCGAAGGTGAGGTTCTGAAACTGACTGTAGGGCGCCAGGTTGGCCACCCCGGCCCGACTCACGCTGGAGATCCAGCCGATGGGCCGGGGCACCACGCAGGCCTTGAACGGGCTGTGGGGCAAGCCGTGGTCGTTCTTCTCGGGGGAGTAATACATGGAATCTCCCGGGTGTCTCGGGGTGGACGGGTGCGGCCCTCGCCCGCCGCTCGCTGCCAAGGGGTCGGCTACCGGGGCGCCCAGAGCACCATCCGGGGCTTGCGCTCCATCTCGCGGGCGAGCTCCTGCACCGGGCCGTGCCGGATGACGGCGGCCAGGCAGTGCTGCTCGCAGGCGGTCTTGAGCCCCTTGCGGGTGCGACCCGCGCACAGGACGCAGGATTCGGTGGGGAACGGGAGGAAGCTCAGGTAGCCGCGGCCCTTGGGGAGCTCCTGGAGGATCTCGGTCACCCGCATGCCGCCCTGGCCGGCGGGCCAGCCATACTCCTGGGCGCAGGCCACCACGCAGGCCTTGCACCCCGTGCAGAACTCGTAGTCGATGAGGAGGCCGTTTCGCGGTTTCTTCTCACGCATGGATGACGTCCTCCGGGGTCGCCTTGTAGACCCTGCACAGGCCGTGCTTGATGGGGGCCCCCTGCCCGTCCTTGCCCTGGTAGCCCATGGGGAGGAGGTTGTTGGCGTTGGACCGGAAGGCCCCGTGGAGCGAGGGCTCGGCGCCGGGCTCCTCTGGGAACCACCACCCGTGGGCCGCCATCACCATCCAGGTGGGGACCTCCAGGGTCACCTTGGCCTTGAAGAGGGCCTTCCCGAAGGAGTTCTCGACCCACACCCACTCCCCCGCGCCGATCCCGTGCTCCGACGCCGTGGCCGGGTGGATCTCGACGATGGGGTCCGGGTCGAGCGCGCGCAGCCAGGGGATCTGGCGGTGCTCGGTGTGGTAGAGCACCGGGGACCGGCGCCCGGTGGAGAGGATGAGCGGGTACTGGGCCGCCAGGTCCGGCCGGCTCAAAGGCGAGAGCGGCGGCTCTTCGAAGATCGGGAAGGGCTCGAGCCCCCACTC
The DNA here is from genome assembly GCA_040756475.1 of Thermodesulfobacteriota bacterium. NCBI lineage: Bacteria > Pseudomonadati > Thermodesulfobacteriota > Thermodesulfobacteriota bacterium. The sequence continues at coordinate 5,705 of JBFLZB010000174.1, read as the reverse complement.
CTCCCGCAGGGTCGAGTAGAGCTCCACCCGGCCCGACGGCGTGCAAAACCCCGGCGTGCCATCCGGGCGCAGGAGCCCCTTCTCGTGCCGGCGGTAGGGCGCGCTCGGGTGCCCCTCGGGGGGAAACGCCCAGCCCTTCTCCTGGAGCTCGCCAAACGTCATGCCGGAGGGCTTCAAGATGTCGTCCAGGAGGTCGTGGATCGACTCCCACTGGAACCCGGGGTCGAAGCGTCGGGCGAGCTCGAAGCCGATCTCGATGTCGGGCTTGCACCCCTCCACCGTCATCGCCTTGTTGATGGTCTGGAGGGGCACCCACCAGGAGCGCACCCCGTCTTTTTCGAGGAAGCTCGCAGCGGGGAGCACGACGTCGGCGAGCTGGGTGCTCGGGGTGTGGAAGAGGTCGACGGCGACCACGAAGTCGAGCTTCTTGAGCGCCTCGACCCACCGCTTGGGGTCCTGGCCCAGGCCCCCGATCAGGTTCGAGGCCGCCATCCACATGCCCTTGATGGGGTAGGGCTCTCCCGTGAAGATCTGCTCCAGGGTGACGTCGGTCTGGGCCCGCAGGCTGAACTTCTTGAAGATGCCGTACCGGTCGGTGGCGATGCGCTTGGCCTCGGCCTCGGCCGAGGGGGCAAACACGCTCTTGGTGCCCGGCAGGGCGTAGGCCACGGCGTTGAAGGCGAAGCGGGCAAGGACGTTGCCCCCCGGGACGTCGAGGTTGCCCGTGATGCACCACAGGGCGGCCAGGGCGTGGGCCGTGGGGGTCATGTTGGGGGTCATGTCGATGGGCACCCCCCAGTGGATGGCCGCGGGCTTCGCCTTGGCATAGAACCGGGCCGCTTCGCGGACCTGCTCGGCGGGGACCATCGTGATCTCGGCCACCCGGTCCAAGGGGTAGCGGTCCACCTCCCGGCGAAACGCCGTCCAGACCGTCTCGCAGGCCACGCGCCCGCCGTCGGCGAGGGCCACCTCGCACGTGCCCTCCAGCAGGGGCTGGGCGCCCGCCGGGTAGGCCTGGGAGGCCGCGTCCCACACGGCCGGCGCGCTGCGGACCGCGTCCCACGCGACGAAGTTTGCGGTGGCTCCCCCCGCCCGCAGGTCCGACTCGCGAAGAAGCCTGCCCGTGTCGGTGCGCAGAAGGTGGGCCGCGTTCGTCCACTTCTCCACGAAGGCGCAGTCGTAGAGCCCCTCGTTGACGATCACGTGGAGGAACCCCATGGCGATAGCCGCGTCGGTGCCGGGCCGCAGCTGCAGCCAGTGCTCGGAACGGGAGGCAAACCAAGAGAGCCGCGGGTCGATGGTGACGATCTTCGTGCCCCTCTTCATGAGGTCCACGATCCAGTGGCCGAAGAGGTTGTCGGGGCAGGAGGCCGGGATGTTGTAGCCCCAGATCACGATGCACTCGGGCTGCACCCAGCGGGGGTCGTCGTACCGGTCCGGGAACCACTGGGCCGCGTCGAAGACCATGTAGTCGCCCTGGACCATCTTGCAGGCGGAGATCCGGGTGGCGTAGCAGGAGTTGCCCGAGAGCCCGAAGACGATGTTGGGGCTGCCGTAGGTGTAGGCCAGGAGCGAGATCCAGGGGTAGATGTCGCGCCCGGTGCCGATGGTGAAGAGGAAGCTCTCGGGCCCGTGCTCGTCGCGGATCGCCTTCATCCGCGCCTCGATGAGGTCGTAGGCCTCCTCCCAGGAGATCGCCTCCCACTTGCCCTCTCCCCGCTCGCCGGCGCGCTTCAGGGGCGTTCGGAGCCGGTCGGGGTGGTGGACGTACTGGGTCATGGCCAGCGCCCGCGAGCAGAGCCTCCCCTGGTTCCAGGGGTGCTCCGGGTCGCCCTCGAGCTTCACGAGCCGGCCGTCCTTCACGGTGGCGACGACCCCGCAACCCCCGTGGCACCCGGGGCCAGCAGACCACGAGGTAGTGCGAACCCGTTTTACGCCGCTCTCGCTCATGGTCTGCACCTCTTCCAAAAGGGAATACCCGCTCACAGGAGGATCACTTCCGGGCCGGCCCCACCGACATCACCGTGCAGGCGGGCCACGAGCTCCGCCCGGTGGGCGAGGACGGCCCGCTGGTTGACGTAGCCCTTGTCGGTGATCTCCCCCGCGTCCAGGCGGGCCGGCGTTGTCAGGAAGAGCGCCCGGGCCGGGCGGCTCGCGCTCCCCCCGCTCTCCCGGGCCAGCCGCCCGAGGCCGGCGCGGATCCCCGCCACCACTTCTTCCCGGGAGAGGAGTTCCTCCACCGGGGCGCCGGGAGCAAGACTCGGGCAGGCCCGGCGGCAGGCCTCCAGGTCGGGGAAGAGGAGGAGCCCGATCTCGTCGCGGTCGTGGCCGGTCACCACGGCGTCCTGCACGAAGGGAGCGCAGGCGGCGATCACGTCCGTGCGCAGGCGCCCCACGCTCACCCAGGTGCCCGAGGTGAGCTTGAAGTCCTCCGCCACCCTCCCGTCGAAGCGGATGCCCGCCTCGGGCCGCGCCGGGTCGGCCAGGGCGCCCGCGTCGCCGATGCGGTAGAAGCCCTCCCGGTCGAAGGCCTCCCGGGTCAGGTCGTCCCGCTTCCAGTAGCCCGGGGTCACGCCGGGGCCCCGGACCCGCAGCTCGAGCTTGTCGCCGTTGGGGACCATGGCGAGCTCCGCCCCGGGCACGGGCAGCCCGATGACCCCCGCCCGCCCCACGGGGTAGTGCACCAGGGTCACCACCGGCCCTGTCTCGGTGGAGCCCCAGCCGGACGACATGGCGACCGTGCGCCCGACGGACGCCACCGAGAGCGCCTCCAGGCGCTCCCAGAGGTTCTGGGGCAGCGCCGCCCCGGCGTAGAAGAGCACGTCGAGGTCCCGGAAGAGGGAGTCGCGCAGCGCGGGATCCTCCTCCAGGTAGGGCAGCAGCGCCGCGTAGCCCCGGGGAACGTTGAAGTAGACCGTGGGGGAGGTCTCCCGCAGGTTCGCCGCAGTGGTCTCGATGTGTCCGGGGGTGGGCTTTCCGGCGTCCAGGTAGAGGGCGCCCCCGTTTCGCAGGATCAGGTGGAAGACCTTGTTCCCGCCGAAGGTGTGGTTCCAGGGGAGCCAGTCGAGCATCACCGGCGGCCGCTTCTCCAGGAAGGGCCAGCACTGGGCCATGGCCTGCTGGTTGGAGCAGAGCATCCGCTGGGTGTTGATCACCCCCTTGGGCTCCCCGGTGGACCCCGAGGTGAAGAGCACCTTGGCCACCGTGTCGGGGCCCACCGCCCGGTAGGCCTCGTCCACGGCGGCGGAGGGTGCCGTGCCCAGGAGCTCGGCAAACGCCGTCGCCCCGGCGCCCGGCTCCCCCGCCACCACCTCCGCCTCCGCGCCGGCCGGGGCCGCAGCCGCCAAGGCCCGGGCGAAAGGCTCCGTCGCTTCGACGAAGAGGAGCTGAGGCTCCAGGAGGCCCAACACGTGGCGGAGCTTTCCGTAGTCGCGAGAGACCAGAGAGTAGGCGGGCGAGACCGGCGACACGGGGATGCCCACGTGCATGCATGCCAAGCCGAGCACTGCGTGGCGTAGGCTGTTCTCCGAGAGGATCGCCACGGGCCGGCCGGGGTCCAGGCGCCGGTCCAGCAGGGCCTGGGCCGCCGCGCGCACCTGCCCCAGGGCCTCCCGGTAGGTGAGCCGCCGCCATGCCCTACCCTGGCGCTCGGCCAGGAAGACCGCCTCGGGGGTCTCCCGGGCCCAGTGCTCCAAGTAGGCGCCCACGCACGCGGGGTAGGCCCCCAGGGGCTCCGGGGAGCGAAGCCGCATCCCTCCCCCAAGCCGGTGCTCTACCTCCACCCGGGCCGGAGCGAACGCGGTAGGGGGTCTCACGCGGGAAGGCGCCGAAGCCATGGGGTCACCGGGGGAAGAGGAGGTCGGGGATCGCCGTGGAGAACCACGGGACGACGCTCAGGACGTAGAGCACCACGATGTAGACCAGGAGCGTCGGAATCGTCGCCCGCACGATGAACATGAACCGCTCGCCGGTGCAGGCCGCCGTGGCGTAGAGCATGAGCCCCAGGGGGGGCGTGATATACCCGACCCCAAGGGCCACGTTCACGATCAGGCAGAAGTGGATCGGGTCGATGCCAAACTGCTGGACGATGGGCATGAGGATCGGGACCAGGATCATGATGGAGGCAATGGGGTCCATGAACGTCCCCATCACCAGCAGAACCGAGGTCACCAGCATCATGAAGATTGCCCAGTTGGGCACGTGGGCGATGGCGACCTCGAGGATGTGCTGGGGGATGCCGCGGATGGTGATGTACTCCGACAGCACCCCCGCCCCCCCGATGGTGATGACGAGCGTCCCGCTCAGGATGCCGGAGGAGACGAAGAGCGCCCGCAACTTTCGGAGATCCACGGAGCGGTAGATGAGCCACTCCGTGACCACGGCCAGGAAGCAGGCGACCACCGAGGCCTCCGTCACCGTGAAGGCCCCGGAGTAGACCCCCGCGAAGAGCACGACGATGATCAGGAGGGGCATGGCGGCCTGGCGCACTGCCCGCCCCAGGAGACGCAGATCGAACGGCTCGGTGGTGCGCGACGCGAGCCCCTGCCGGTGAACGGAGACGTATACGTAGACCATCAAGGCCAGGGCGATCACCGCCCCGGGCAGGTAGCCCGCGGCGAAGAGCCGGACCACCGAGACCCCTGCCGTAAGGGCGCAGATGACCATGACGATGCTGGGGGGGATGATCATCCCCAGGATCGAGGCGCTCGTCACCAGGCCCACCGAAAAGGAGCGCGGGTAGCCCCGCTCCTTCATGAACGGGAACATCACCCCGCCTACCGTCACCACGGTGGAGATCCCCGAGCCGCTGATCGCCCCGAACAGGGCCGAGCTCACCACCGAGGTCATGGCGAGCCCGCCCGGGAGCCAGCACACGAGCCTTCGGGCCACCTCGATGAGCTGCCGGGCCGACCTCCCCTCTACCATCACAGCCCCCAGGAGCAGGAAGAAGGGGATGCAGATCAGGGTGAAGTTCTGGAGCTTCATGAGCATGGTCTGGGCCACGAAGACGAGATCCAGGCTCGTGAACGCCACCAGCCCGAACATCCCCGTGAGGAAGAGGCTCACGTAGACCGGGATGCGCAGGAAGAGCAGGAGCAGCAGGAGGGCGATGAAGAGCAGGGTTTCCATGGCGTCACTTCCTCCCGAGGAGCTCGACGAGCTTCAGGACGGTGCGCACCGCCAGGAGCCCTCCGAAGAGGGGGAGCATGGCCGCGATCCAAGGCACCGGGATCCCCAGGATCGGCGTGTAGTTCATGAACATCTTCTCCACCGCGACGAACTGCCAGCCGTAGTAGGCGATGAGCACCGCCGCCAGGAGGCGCACCCCGTGCATCCACAGGTCCAGCCAGAGCCGGGCTCCGGGAAAGCGCTCGTAGAGGGCGTCAACCCGGAGCTCCGAGCCGGCCCGCACGGAGGCCCCCGCCCCGACGAAGGTCATGAGGAGGAACAGGTAGAGGCTGAGCTCGTCGGGCCAGGCATAGGGCCTGCGGAAGGCATACCGGGCGACCACCCCGTAGGTGAGGGCCAGGAGGGAGGTGGAGAAACAAAAGAAGATCACCCACCTCTCGAGGCGGTCGAGCACCGCGTCCAGGGTCTTCATGGGGCTGCGTCCCTCGTGGAGTCCTTTATACATACACCTGCGCAGATGCAGAGGGGCGGAGGGGGGGGGGGGCCCCCCCCCACCGCCCCCCGGGGCCAAGCAC
>JBFLZB010000173.1 GCA_040756475.1 Thermodesulfobacteriota bacterium | reverse complement strand
GCCTCGAGGGATCCCTCCAGACGGGCCAGACGGGCGTGGAGTGCGATGGGTACCCGATACCGGGCGTTGGTGGTGGAGGACCACACGATCCTGCGGGACGGGTTGCGCGCCATCTTGACGGCGGGGGGGGACGTGGAGGTGGTGGGGGAGGCCGCCGACGGGCTCGAGGCGATCCGCTGTGCCGTGTCCTTGCAGCCCGACGTGGTGCTGCTCGACCTCTCCATGCCCCGCATGAACGGTCTCGACGCCATCCGCGACATCAAGCGAAGCTCGGCGAAGACGCGGGTGCTGGTGCTCACCGTCCACCAGACCGAGGAGTACGTGTACGCGGCGCTCCAGGCCGGGGCCGACGGCTACGTGCTCAAGGACGCCACCTCCGCCGAGCTGGCCACCGCCGTGCGGCGGGTGCTGGAGGGGCACCGGTACCTGAGCTCCCAGATCTCGGCCAAGGTGATCGACGGCTACCTGGGGGGCAAGACAGACCCCGGGGCCCGCATGCCCTTCGACGACCTCAGCCAGCGGGAACGGGAGGTCTTGAAGCTGGTGGCCGAGGGCTACAAGAACCGGGAGATCGGCGACGTCTTGTGCATCAGCCCCAAGACCGTGGAGAAGCACCGGGCCAGCCTGATGCGGAAGCTCGGCCGCCACGACGTGGCAGGGCTCACGGCCTACGCGCTGGAAAAGGGGCTGGTGACGAGGTGACGGGGAAAGGGCGTCTCACGCAACGGCGCGACGGCGCAACGAGAGTTCAAGGTGTCCTTCCACGCAAAGCTGCCCTGGGTGCCAACCAGACCTGCTCACGTTTGAGACCAGACCCGGACCGCTTCTGTCCCGATCCGATACTCCCCTCGTTTTCGTTGCGTCGCTGCGCCGTTGCGTGAGACGGGGTTTCGCCTTTGTGGGAGACGGGTCGCGCCGTTGCGTGAGACCGGTGGTTTCGCTCAGCGCCCGTGGTTGGCCGTGAGGTAGCCGATGATGGCCCGGGCCTCCTCGTCGGTGACGGGGGCGCCGTTGACGTTCTTCATGCGCAGCACGGTCTTTTCCCAGCCCTCCCGGTCCTTCTTCTTCGCGGTCGCCCGGTCGAAGGGGTGGCAGATGCTGCACTTCTGCTCGAAGAGTGCCTTGACCTCACCGGTGCCCTGGGCCCCGGCGGCACCCCACATACCCAGGCTCAGTGCGCCCGCCAGCCCGGCGAGCCAAAACTTCCGCATGGTGTTCTCCTCGCGTTGGGGCCCGAGCCCGGGCCGTCATCCTCCAAAGGCAGCCTTCTTCTGGGTCGCCTTGCGCCACCCCTGGTCGTAGAAGCGCCGCTCCCGCTCCACGGCCCACTTCTTGAGGGCCTCGAACTGGGCTCGGGTGTCTCCGGCGGTGCGCTTGGCGATCTCGGCGCGCTCGGTGGAGCGCTGGACGTTGTCCTCGGGGCTGAACCCGACCCAGGTGACGTACTCCTCGTCGAAGACCTTCTCGGCGGTCACCCCGTCGGGGGTCATCTCCATGCGCGGGGCAAACGCCCGCAGCACCTCGGGGTCGAGCTCCAGGATCCACCCGTTGTCCTCCACCATCGACACGGGGTCGACCTCTACGGTGGCGCTGCACTGGGGACAGTACACCTCGCGCACCGCAGCCTCGTCGAGGACCATCTTGCCGAAGAAGATCTCGGAGGTGCGCTGCCCGCAGGTGCAGGTTCTACGATAGCTCTGGCACATGTCGGTTCCTTTCCGGGAAGAGTGGGGCCGCAATATAACGCGCCGGTTCTCCGGCGCAACTCCCTGTAGTCAAACTTTTCTCCTTGAATCCCCTCGCCCCCGATGGGAGAGGGGCCTGGGGCGAGGGTGATCGTGCTGGGTTGCATCCCTCGGACTGACCAAAGGTCATGGACAGCTCAGGCTCAGGGGTCCCGAGAGCGCAGGTCCAGGAGGCGAAGCAGCACCGCTTCCCGGTCCGACCAGCGCGCGTCGGGGGAGACGTCCGGGTCCAGGTACGCGCCCACGTCGATCTCCAGGGGCACACCCCCCAGGGGCCAGGCCTCGAGGCGCCGCAACACTTCCTCCGCGCCGTGCGGGTCTCCCCGGCCCGCCCGGGCCAAACCCAGGGCCACCAGGCCCCGGGGGCGGGGCTCCGGCGCGTCCAAGAGGGGAAGGAGTTCCTCGATCGCTTCCTCCTCGCGTCCCACGCTCAGGAGGGCGACCCCCAGGGCCTCGCGAAACGCGGGCTCCCCGTGGCTCCGGGCGCGCAGGGCCTCGAGGCGGCCGTCTGCGTCGGCGCCCGCCCGGCTCCGGCCGGCGAGGAACACGCCGACGGCTTGGGCCACGGCAAAATCCGGGTCGGCAGAGCCGGCCCGGTCCACGACCTCCAGCGCCCGGGCCGGCATGCCCCGCTCGAAGAGGCGCTGCCCCTGGCGAAACAAGGGGCCCGCCGCGCCCTTGGGTTGGTGGCGTACCTCCAGGGGGCGCCGCACCGCCACCGGAGGGGACCAGATGCCCAGCCCCTTCTCGACCAGCTCCGGCAGGGCCTCCCGGGCCTCGGCGGGAAAGCCGGGGTAGAACCCGGCCAGGCGGCCGTCCCGCCCCACGTAGATGCTCGTGGGCAGGGCCATGACGCCGAACGCATCGAAGGCGTCGAGGCCCGGGTCGAAGTGGGTGGGCCACGGAAGCCCCCAACCGCCGTAGAGCCGGCCGAGGGCCTGCATCTCGTCCCCGCCCAGCGCCTCGCGCTCGGCGTTGACCGGGAGGACCCGGAGCCCGTGGGGGCGATACCGCTCGCCCAGGCCTGCCAGGTAGGCCAGGATCTCGCTCGAACGGGGGTTCCAGGAGGCCCAGAAGACGACGAGGGCGCCCTTCTCCCCCAGGTGCGCCGAGAGGGGCGCAGGCGTGCCTCCTTCCGCAACGAGCGCGGGATCGGGCGCGGCGTCTCCGGCAGCCAGGTGCCGCAGCGCGTGGGCGGGCGCCGGTACACCCAGGCCCCCGAAGAGAGCGGCCAGGAGGGCGAACCTGCCGAGGTGTCTGACAAGACGAACGTCCAACGTGCGCCTCCGGGCGGAGAGAGGGTTGCCACGGATGTGCAGACGCAACAGAATAGCCGAATTCCACCCGAATGGAACCATTCTTCTCGGAGGCCGACATGCCCGGTGCGCTCGACGGACTGCGGGTCCTGGATCTCTCCCGGTTGCTCCCCGGCCCCTTCGCGACCCAGGTGCTCGCCGACTTCGGGGCCGAGGTGGTGAAGGTGGAGGAGCCCGGCCGGGGTGACTATCTGCGGGAGTTCGCCCCCCTGCGTAAGGGGGAGAGCCTGTTCTTCCTCAATCTGAACCGCAACAAGCGCAGCCTCGCGCTGGACTTGAAGAAGCCGGAGGGCCGCGAGGTCTTTCTGCGGCTCGCCGCCGGGGCCGACGTGGTGGTGGAGTCGTTCCGGCCGGGGGTCATGGACAAGCTGGGCGTGGGCTACGAGGTGCTGCGGCGGGGGAACCCGCGCCTGGTGTACTGCGCCGTCACCGGCTACGGGCAGGACGGGCCCTTGAGCCGCCAGGCGGGCCACGACGTGAACTACCTGGGAATCGCCGGGGCCCTGGGCCTGGTGCGGGACGCCGGTGGCCGCCCCGTGGTCCCCGGGTTCCAGATCGCCGACGTGGGCGGCGGGGCGCTCACCGCCTGCCTGGGCATCCTGCTGGCCCTGCTGGCCCGGGAGCGCACAGGGAGGGGGCAGCTCGTGGACGCCGCGATGGTGGACGGGGTGGCACCCTGGCTCGTGTACCGGTGGGCCTTCCGGGGCGAAGAGGGGAACTCCCCGGGGCCGTGCCTCTCGGGGGAGTACCCCTGCTACGGGGTGTACGAGGCCGCCGACGGAAAGTGGCTGGCGGTGGGCGCCCTGGAGCCGGTGTTCTGGGAGCGGCTGTGCCGCCACCTGGGCCGCCCGGAGTGGGCGCCCTTGCAGTTCGCCCAGGGCGAGGCGCGCCTCGGGGTCCTCGAGGAGCTCCAGAGGGTGTTCCGCACCCGCTCGCGGGATGCCTGGGCCGCGGAGCTGGCGCCGGTGGACTGCTGCGTGACCCCGGTGCTGGAAATGGACGAGCTCGAAGACCACCCCTACTGGGCCGCGCGAAAGCTCGTGGAGCGCCTGCTGGTGCCCGGGGTGGGAGAGGTGTCGGCCCTGGCCGCTCCGGTCCGGCTGGGCGAGACCCCGGCAGCCCTGCGCACCGCACCGCCCCGCCTGGGGCAGCACACCGGCGAGCTGCTCTCCGAGGCGGGCTACTCCGAGGAGGAGCAAGGCCGACTGCGGGCCTCGGGGGCGGTGGGGTAACCCGCCTCGGCCAGGGCGGCCACGATGCGCTCGGCGGCCTTGCCGTCCCAGTGCTCGGGGATGCGGCCGGCCTTGCCGCCCCGGGCGAGCACCTCCCGGGCTTCGGCGACGATGCGGGCGGGATCGGTGCCCACGAGCACGTTGGTGCCCTCCCACAGGGTGACCGGGCGCTCGGTGTTCTCCCGCAGGGTGAGGCAGGGGATGCCGAGCGCGGTGGTCTCCTCCTGGAGCCCGCCCGAGTCGGTGAGCGCGAGGACCGCGTCCTTCCAGAGGTTGAGGAAGGCGTGGTAGCCCAGGGGATCGGTGACGTGGATGCCCGGGCCCAGGGGGCCGGCCGCGCCGGGGGCGAGCTCGCGCAGCGAGCCGTCGAGCCCGAACTGGGCCGCCATCTTGCGGGTGCGGGGGTGGATGGGGAAGACCAGCGGCAGGGTTCGGGCGATCTCGCCGAGGGCCCCGAGGATGCCCGCGAAGGTCTCGCGCACGTCCACGTTGCTGGGCCGGTGGAGGGTGACGACCCCGTAGCGGTCGCCGGGGACGACCAGGGGCTCGGGGCGCACCTCGGGCAGCCGGCGCACCTGTCGGAGCAGGGTGTCGATCATCACGTTGCCCACGAAGCGGATCTTCTCCGGGGGCACCCCTTCGGCCCGCAGGTTCTCGTCCGCGTCGCGGCTGGTGGTGAAGAGCAGATCCGCCACCGCATCGGTCACCAGGCGGTTGATCTCCTCGGGCATGGAGCGGTCGCGGCTGCGAAGCCCCGCCTCCACGTGGCACACCCGGATGCCGAGCTTGGAGGCAACCAGGGTCGCCGCCAGGGTGGAGTTCACGTCGCCCACCACCAGGACCCAGTCGGGGGTCTCCGCCACGCACACCTCCTCGAAGCGCAGCATCACCTGGGCCGTCTGCACGGCGTGGGAGCCCGAGCCGACCCCCAGATCCACGTGGGGCCGGGGGATCTGGAGGTCGCGGAAGAAGGCGTCGTACATCTTCTCGTCGTAGTGCTGGCCGGTGTGGACGAGGCGGTAGGCCATGGGCAACCCGGGGCGGGAGCGGTTCCACGCCTCCAGCGCGTCCACGATGGGCGCGATCTTCATGAAGTTGGGCCGCGCCCCCACCACGAGCAGGATCTTCATCTGCGTTCTTCTCCGGTGCGGTCGTATCCGTCTGGCGCCGGGAATCGGTGGTCCCGGGCAGTTGGGCGGGAGTATCCGCCACGAAGGCACCAAGGCACCAGCAACGCCCGGTTCGCGCGCCCGGCGTTCGCGCCCAGGGTTGCCGGGAGCCCCGCACGAACTTGGCATCTCTTCGTGGCTACGTGTCTTTGTGGCGGTCTTCCGAGAATCGCGGTCACAGGTCCGAAAACTCGTCGGCCTGCTCGGGGCCGTCCACCACGTGGCTCGCGGTGGCCTCCCGGGGCGCTCCGGGGAGGAGCAGGTTCAGGAGCACCCCCACCACCCCGCTCAGGCCGATGCCCCCCAGGCGAAAGCTCCCGGCCTCGAGGGTCGCGCCGCCGATTCCCACGATCAGCACCACGGCGATAATGGTGAGGTTTCGCGTCGCGCCGAGGTCGGGCCGCGCGGTGACCAGCGTGCGCACGCCCACGGCCGCGATCATCCCGAACAGCAGGATCAGGATGCCCCCCATGACCGGCGCGGGGATGGTCTTGAGCAGCGCCCCGAGCTTGGCCACGAAGGCGAGCAGGATGGCCGTGACGGCCCCGATGGCCATGAGGTGGGGGCGGTAGACCTTGATGAGCGCCAGGGCCCCGGTCACCTCGGAGTAGGTGGTATTGGGTGGCCCGCCGAAAAGGGCCGCCGCCGAGGTGGCCAGGCCGTCGGAGAACATGGTACGGTGCAGGCCCGGGCGGGCGGCGAAATCCTTGCCCGCCACCTTGCCGATGGCGTAGATGTCGCCGATGTGCTCGATCATGGGGGCGATGGCTACCGGTACCATGAAGAGCATGGCCTCCCAGCGAAACGCGGGGAAGGTGAAGGCGGGCACCGCCAGCCAGGCCGCCTCCCGCACGGGCGCGAAGTCCACCAGCCCGGCGAGGAGCGCCGCCCCGTAGCCCACCACCGCCGCCCCCAGGATGGGGATCAGGCGCAGCATCCCCCGGCCGTACACGGCGAGGCCGATGGCGGTGGCGAGGCTCAGGAGCGCCAGGAGCCAGTTCTGCTTGGACATGTCCACCGCCACCGGCGCCAGCGCCAGCCCGATGTTCATGATGACCGGCCCCACCACCACCGAGGGCAGGAGCCGCTCGATGAACCCCACGCCCCGGGCCCGGATCACCAGGGCCATGCCCATGTGCAGGAAGCCCGCGGCAAAGAGCCCCCCCAGGGCCACCGGGATGCCCCACTGGTCGCGCGCCGCCGCGATCGGCGCGATGAACGCAAAGGAACTGCCCAGGAACACCGGCACTTCCCGCCGGGTGATGAAGTAGAAGAGCAGCGTCCCGACCCCGGCCGTAAAGAGCGCCACCGAGGGGTCGAGCCCCGTGAGGAGCGGCACCAGGGTCAGCGCCCCGAAGGCCACGAAGAGCATCTGGACGCCGAGGATCAGGTCTCGAAGCATGGTGTCTGCTCGTTGCGCGTTGCGCGTGGCACGTTGTTGGTTGTGGGTGGCGCGTCGTAATTGGCGCATTGTCCGTTAGAGTTGCGGCACCCGCCTCGGCGTCTCGGGCAAGAACCAACGTGCAACAACCGACTTCCAACAAGCAACTCGCCACATGCAACGCGCAGCTCCTACTTTGTCCCAAACAACCGATCTCCCGCGTCTCCCAGCCCCGGCAGGATGTAGCCCTGGTCGTTGAGGCGCTGGTCGAGGCTGGCGGCGAAGATCTGCACGTCGGGGAAGGCCGCCTCCATGCGGGCCACGCCTTCCGGAGCGGCTACCAGGCACAGCACCCGCACGTCGGGGCACCGGGCTTCGCGCAGGAGGCGCACGGCCGCCACCAGGGAGTTGCCCGTGGCGAGCATGGGGTCGAGGATGAAGGCCAGGCGCTCCGAGATGTCGGTGGAGAGCTTCTGGTAGTAGTGCACGGGCTCCAGGGTCTCTTCGTTGCGGTAGAGGCCCACCACGTTGACCCGGGCCGCGGGGACCAGGTCGAGCACCCCCTGGAGCATCCCGATGCCCGCGCGCAGGATCGGCACCACCGCCACCTTCTTGCCCGAGATCTTGTCCACCTCCACCGGCCCGGCCCACCCCTGCACCTGCACCTTCTCGGTCTCCAGGCCCCGGAAGGCCTCGTAGGTGAGGAGCGCGGTGATCTCCCGGGTGAGGTCCCGAAACTTCGAGGTGCTCGTATCGACGCGCCGCAAGAGCCCGAGCTTGTGGCGCACCAAAGGGTGGTCGACGACGTGGAGGGGCACGGGGTTCCTCCTCGGGAAACGGAGCGCCGGCAGCGCAAATGCCCGGGTCCGGGCGAGCGCAGGAAACCTATCACGGAAGAGCGGCCGGCGAGAAGAGGAAGCGGGGGCCACCAGCCACAACCTGGGTGGCAAGCGGTCTCACCTGGCGTCTCGCCCGGGCGAGGGTTTGACAGGGGCGGGGACGGCCGGACAAAATCCGGTGGGTTCTCGGAAGATTCGTCCGGAAGGGAGGCGCGTGCGTGGGTCGAGAGGCCTGGAATCCCCTGTCTTCGGTCTGGCGCGGGGCGCTCGCGGGGGGCCTGCTTGCCCTGGGGCTTGCCCTGGCTCTTCGAGCGCCCGGCGCGGCGGCGGGCCTGATCCCCGCGAACGCTCCCGCCGAGCCGCCCCACGCCCGGGTGCTCCTGTACCACCGGGTGGGCGACACCCGCCATCCCTCCACCAACGTCTCCACCGAGGCCTTCCGGGCCCAGCTCCAGTGGCTGCGGGACAACGGCTTCACCGTGGTCTCCACGGAGCGCCTGGAGGCGTTCCTGCTCCGCGGGGAGCCCCTGCCGGAGCGGGCGGTGGCGATCCACTTCGACGACGGGTACCGCAGCGTGTACGAGAACGCCCTTCCCGTGCTGCGGGAGTTCGGCCATCCCTTTACCGTGCTGCTCCCCACCGAGGCCCTGGACCGGGGGTACCCGGACTACATGACCTGGGAGATGGTGGGCGAGCTGGCGGGGGCCGGCGCGAGCTTCGGCGCCCACGGCCACCGCCACCTGCGCCTGGGCGCCCCCGAGCAGGGGGAGCCGGCCGAGGCCTACGTGCGGCGGATTCGAGAAGAGCTGCGGGAGGGAGCCGAGCGCCTGAAGCGCCGGGGCATCGACGCCCGGTGGGTCGCGTACCCCTACGGGGAGTACAACGACACCGTGCTGCGCGAGGCCCGGGAGGCCGGCTTCGCCCTGGGGTTCTCCCAGGACGCCGGGGCCCTGGGCCGGGGCCACGATCCCTTGTGGCTGCCCCGCTTCGCGGTGGTGGGCACGGTGGCGGAGATGGCCACCTTTACCGAGCGGATGGGCTATCTGCCCCTGGTCCTGAGCGACCAGACACCCCCTGCGGGTCCGGTGCCGGGGGGCGCCCTGCCCGCCCGCCTCTCGGCGGCGGTAGCCGAACCCCACGAGTACCGGCCGGACACCGTCAACGTGTTCGTCAGCGAACTGGGGCGTCGGGAGAGCCGGTTCGATCCCGCCGGCGGCCGGATCGAGGCCCAGGGCGACGCCATCCTGAGCCGGCGGCTCAACCGGGTTCTGGTCACCCTTCGCCACGGCCCCACGGGGCGGTTCGCCCTGGGCTCCTGGCTTCTCGTCCATCCCGAGGGAGCGCCGTGACGCGACCCGGCCGGACACAGCCCACCACTGGGTGTCCCGGACCAGCGTAGGGGCGCACGGCGTGCGCCCGCGAGGGAGTGGCGGTCGTGCCTCGGGGCGGGCGCACGGCTGTGCGCCCCTACGGGCGAGACAGGCGGTTCGCCGACAACTTCGCCGTGACGCGAACCCACGGGGCTCGAAACGGAACCCAGGGTATCGCCGCCCGCTGGGGCGACTCGTCCCCGTCACCTCGAAGAGGGGTCACTGGGCCGACGGGGTGGGCGTGGACCCGCTGCGCCCGGCAGCCCTCCCAGGGCCAGCAGCCGCTTCCACTGCCCCTCGGTGAGGGGGACCACCGACAGGCGCGGCTGGCGAAGGAGCGGCGAGCCCGCGAACTCCGCCTCCGCCCGAAGCTCCCCCAGGGTCACCGGCCGCTCCAGCCAGCCCACGGGCACGAGCTCCACGGCCGCACAGCGGGGCTCCGCCGGGTCGGGGCGCGGGGGGGCCGCGACCTCGGCCACGCCCACGGCCGCCCGCTCCCGCCCGGTGTGGTACACCGCGGCGCGGTCCCCGGGCGCCATGGCCCCCAGGCCCGCCTGGGCCTGGGGGTTTCGCACCCCATCCCAGAGCCCCCTGCCCTCCCGCACCAGGTCGCCGAAGGAGTACTCCTCCGGCTCGGTCTTCAGCAGCCAGTAGCGCGCCATCTCCATCCTCCCTCGTCGTCGTCCAACCCCACGGCCTC
>JBFLZB010000172.1 GCA_040756475.1 Thermodesulfobacteriota bacterium | reverse complement strand
GCGGGCCGGGCCGTGGTGGTGGCGGCCCTGCCCGCCCTGTTCTTCGTCACCTCCTGCACGGTCACCGAGCGGGAGGTGGCCCAGCAGGGCGGGCGCATCGACGACCTTCAGGTGCGCTTGCTGCGCCTGGAGCGGGCCGTGGCGGAAGCGGGAGCCGCCCCCGCGCCGTCTGTCCCTGCCGACCCCGACTTCCAGCGCCGGGTAGCCGACCTGGGGCAGCGCCTGGAAGAAGTGGGCGCCGAAGTGCGAAGTCTCTCCGGCCGCGTGGAGGCCGCAGAGCGCACTCCGGCAGCGGGGGCCGCGGCGCCGCGGGTCGACGCGCTGGAGTCCAGCGTTGCGGACCTGGCCCGGCGCCTCGAAGCCCTGGAGAGGCGGGCGGCGGCTCCCCCCCCCGCTCCGGTGGCGGCAGTGCCCACGCCTGTGCCCTCTTCTCCGACACCCGGCGCGCCGGCTCCCTTGAGCAGCCAGGCCCTCTACGACAAGGCCTATGCCACCTACAAGGAGGGCCGCTACGAGGAAGCCCGGGGGCTCTTTCGCGACTACATCGCCCAGCACCCGGACACCCCCCTCACCGGCAACGCCTACTTCTGGATCGGCGAGAGCCACTACGACCAGGGGCAATACGAGCAGGCGATCCTGGAGTATGACAAGGTGGTGCAGCGGTTCCCCAAGGGGGGCAAGGTCGCGGGTGCGCTCCTCAAGCAGGCGTTCGCCTTCGACGCCATCGGGGACCCCGTGGACGCGCGCATCCTGCTGCGCAAGCTCCTGCGGGAGCACCCCAACTCGGAGCAGGCCCCCATCGCCCGCAGGAAGCTGGAGCTCCTGGGGGAGTGAGCGCCGGCAGGGCAAGCGTGGAGAGCCGCACGGCTGGAAGGGTACCGACCGGAACGCGGCAGCGCACGGCGCGACGTGGGGCGTGGCGCGGGCGGGTGCCCGATGCGGCTGTGCGGCGCAAGGGCCGCACAGCTCGCAGGCGCTGAGGTGGAGACACGGCGCCGGGTCCTCCTGACCCGCCTGCAAGACCCCGACCCCGGAGTGCGCACGGCGGCTGCCCGGGCACTGGACCGCCTCGACGCCCTGGAGGCACTCCCTGCGGTCCTGGGAAACTTGCGGGAGAAGCGCCGGGAGGAGTGGGTGGGGCTCCTGCGCTCCCTGGAAGGGCTGCGGGACGAGACCTGCCTCAAGTTCGCCCTCCAGGCGCTGGCCCATCCGGCCGTGGACGTGCGCCTGGCGGCCCTGGATCTGGCCTCTGATTTTCGCGACTGGCGGGCCACCGCCCACCTGGCGCGGCTCTTGGGCGACGAGAGCCCGCTGGTGCGGGCTCGGGCCGCAGAGGTCCTCGGTGCGCTGGGCGATCGCCGCGCCGCGGCTCAGGTGGCGCCCCTCCTGGACGACCCCGAGCCGCAGGTGCAGGCGGGGGCTGCCGCCGCCCTGGGCCACCTGGGCCACGCTCCCTCGGCCCCTGCCTTGACAGCCCTGGCCTCCCACCCCGATCCGGGGGTTCGCGCCGCCGCGGTCGAGGCCCTGGGCCGTCTGGCCTTCACGAATCGTAGCTGAGCACCTCCAGCGGGTCGATCCCGTGGGCCAGGGGGTTGACCCAGTGGACCACGGCCGAGGGGCGAATCTCCCGCACCGCGGTCTCGGCCAGGGGCAGCCGCGCCCCGCTCCGGTCGATCGCCACCCGCACCGCTTCGACCTCGCCGCCGGGCCCCAGGCGGATGACCACCGCCACCTCCCCGGTGGCGAGCCGCACCACCGAGCCCACCGGAATGCGCCCCATCGCCTGGAGAAAGCCGTCCAGGAACTCCGAAGGAAAGTGGCTCCCCCGCAGCCGCTCCAGGGCACCGACCGCCTCGGGCAGGGCAAGCGGCGCGCTGTAGGTGCGGTGGGTGGTCATGGCGTCGTAGACATCGGCCAGGGTGACGAGCGGCGTGTCGGGGTGCAGTCGATACCCCGGGGACCGCGACGGGTATCCCCCCCCGTCGTGGCGCATGTGGTGCTCGTAGACCAACTGGGGGACCGGCGCCGGCACGCCCCCCATCTCTTGCAGGATGTCTCGCCCGTGCTCCGGGTGCCGCAGCATGGCCGTCCACTCGTCGGCGGAGAGGCGTCCGGGCTTTCGCACCACGTCGGCCGGGGTCCGGGTCTTCCCGATGTCGTGAAGCAGGCCCGCCACCCCCAGGCTGTCGAGCTCGTCTTCCGGCACCTCCCGCTGGCGCCCCAGGAGCAGGGTGAGCAGGCACACGTTCACGCTGTGGTGGAAGGTGTACCGGTCGTAGTCCTTGAGCAGAACCAGCCCCTTGACCAGGCTGGGGTTGTCCGCCAGGAGCCCCGAGAACTCCTGCACGCAGGCCCGGGCGGCGGCGGGGTCGGGGATGCGTCCCTCCCGCAGCTCCTCGTAGGCCTTCTCCAGTGCCTCCACGGCCACGCGGTGGGCCCTCAGGGCCCTCTCCCAGCTCCCCTTGCCCCGGCGCAGGCGGGTAAGCGAGACCTCGCTGCCGGTCCACGGCTCCTCCGAGGAGCTCCGCAGCCAGGCGCAAAAGCGCGCCAGCTCCCCGGCGCTCGCCTCTGGCTCGAGGATCACCCCCTCGACCCCTCGCCCTTCCAGAAGGCCGAAGAGCTCCGCCGCCTGGGGCTGGGGATCCAGAAACGCCACGTCGCCCACCACCAGGTACCCCTCGGCGGCCCCGAGGAGCACGGGCGTCCCCTCGGAGAGCACGCGGCCCAGGGCCTCGCCCAAGGTCTGGGCAGCCCGTAGGGCCGCCGCGTGGCCCTCGGGGTAGAGCGCCTGGGTCTTGACCAGGCCCGCCAGGGCCCGCACCAGTCCCTCGGCCCGCCCCCGGTCCAGCCGCGACCTCATCGTTTCTCCGCAGCGCCCAGGGCGCGAGCCGCTTCCGTGCGCAGCTCCACGTCCCGGTGCTCCTTCACGGCCGAGAGCAGGGCCACCGCCCGCTCCCCCCCCAGGTCACCCAGGGCCTGGACGGCCGCCCGTTTCAAGGTGTGCCAGCGCTTGCGCCGAAACAAGGGCCGCTTGCCCAGGACCTCGGCCAGCAGATCGACCCCTCCCGGCATGCCCAGCCGGCCGAGAGACCGCAGCACCGCCGCCCTGAGGTTCCAGTCCGCCGCACCGGCGCCGGCGCGGCGGAACACGGACACCAAGGCGCCCAGGGTGTGCTCGCTGGGGTAGCTCGCCGCCGCCGAGATGGCCAGGAGCCGCACGGCCGGTTCGGGATCGCCCAGGAGCCGCAGCACCTGTTCCTGCGCCCCGGGCCCCGACATCCGGCCAAAGGCCCGGGCGACCTCACGGCGGATCCTCCCGTCCCCGTCCTCGGCCAGGCGCGCCAGGGCGCGCTGGGCATCGGGCGTCCCGATCCCCCCGAGCACGGTGACCATGTTGCGCACTACGAACCAGCGCTGGTCGTCGAGCATCTTGACCGCCCAGGGCACGGCGGGGTCGCCGATGGAGACGAGCACGTCCACGAGCCGCCGGCGCCCGAGCCGGCTGCCCTCGGAGACCAGCGCGTTGATCGCGGGGACGACCGCCGCCTTGCCGAGGGCTCGCAAGACGTACTCCCCCAACTCGGCATCCTCTTCGTCGCCCTTGCCGGTGGCCACCAGCTCGATGACCCACTGGAGAAGCGGCCCCTTGACCGCCAGGCGGATGGTGTCGAGCAGATAGTCCCTCTTCCCCTCCTGGCGCTCCGCCTCCATGTTTTGGGCTTCCCGATAGAGGAAGAGCACGACCTGGTAGGCCTCGCGGTACCGCTCGCCCTCCACGTACCCATCGAGCTCCCGGGCGATCTCCCGCAACCTCTCGAGGAAGACCGGCATCTCCTGGGTGCGCCCCAGGCTCAGGAGAAGGTCCAGGAGGCGCTTTTCTTTGGAGCCCTTCTGCTGGAATGCCTGGAGGCGGCGAAATAGCCGGGGATCGGCAAGGAGCTCGGCCTCCACCCCGGCCGCGAGCCCCGCGCCCCAGTCCCCCTCCCGGGCCCGGCCCCGGCCGCTGCCTTCCCCCTCGGCGTGGTCTCCCGCGCGCACCGCCAGGCCCTGGAGCTCCCAGACCCCCGAGAAGGGCGAGCGCTTCCAGGCCTCCGCCAGCCCGCCCCGGGGCGCAAGCACGTCGGGGCTCGCGGCGAGCAGCGAGACCAGGAACCCGTATGCCTCGGCCGTGACCTCTCCCCGGCGCCGCAGCAGCGCTAGGCCGTGGCTCGAGAAGGTGCGGGCGAGGGTCCCCACGGCGGGGCTCCCTTCCCCCAGGCGGCTGTGACCGAACCACAGGGCACCGGAGCGCAGCTGTAAACCCGGCTCCTCCCAGCGGTAGTCGGCCTGCGCCTGGGACATGACCCGGAAGCCGTCCTTGAGCGCCTCGAGGAGCATGGGGTGCCGGTCGGGATAGAACTGGTGGGCCGCCACGGCCCGATGCAGGGCGACGAGGGCTTCCGCCACCGCGCGGTCGCTCAAGACGGATCGTTCGGCAAGGTTGGTCACGCTCGCACCGCCGGATCGGGTTTCTTGTTCGCCGGGTCAGCCGTGTGCTAGTTTAATGGGCCTTGGGCCGTGCTCCCTCGGGGGCGCCCCGTCACCTGCACTCACAGGAACCCGATGCGCATCGTGGCCCGCCTGGGCCTGGCCCTGGCCGTCCTGGGGGCCGTGGCGGCGGGGCTCATCGCATGGGCCTTTCGCGACGCCCTCTCCGACCTGCCCGACATCGCCTCGCTCCGCGCGTACCGCCCCCCGCTGGTCACCACGGTCTGGAGCCGCGACGGCGTGCTCATGGCCGAGTTCGCCGAGGAACGCCGCAAGGTCGTGGCGGTGGACTCCCTGCCCCCACACGTGGTGCAGGCCTTCCTCGCCGCCGAGGACAGCAAGTTCTTCGTCCACGAGGGCCTCGACTGGAGAGGCATCGTCCGGGCCGCCTGGACCAATTTTCGCCAGGGAAGAGTCGTCCAGGGCGGGAGCACCATCACCCAGCAGGTGGCCAAGTCGCTGCTCCTGAGCCCCGAGCGCAGTTACCGCCGCAAGCTGCGCGAGGCCGTTCTCGCACTGCGCATCGAGCAAAACCTCACCAAACCCGAGATTCTCCATCTATACCTGAACCAGATCTACCTCGGCCAGGGGGCTTACGGCGTGGAGTCCGCC
Source organism: Thermodesulfobacteriota bacterium (assembly GCA_040756475.1). Lineage (NCBI taxonomy): Bacteria > Pseudomonadati > Thermodesulfobacteriota > Thermodesulfobacteriota bacterium. Next base: position 4,616 of record JBFLZB010000172.1, on the reverse strand, counting down.
GCCGAGGTCTATTTCGGCATCCCGGCCCGAAAGTTGAGCCTGGCCCAGGTGGCCCTGCTCGCCGGGCTGCCCCAGGCACCCAGCCGCTACAACCCGTTCCAGCGCCCCGAGCTGGCCCTGGAGCGCCGCCGCTACGTGCTCACGCGCCTTACCGAGGAGGGCCTGGTCTCCCCCGCCGAGGCCGAGGCGGCCCATGCCGAGCCCCTCGCCGTCGCCGGAGTCCGCAACCCCTACGCCACCTTCAGCCCCCACTACGCGGAGCAGGTGCGGCGCCTCCTCGAGGCCCGTTACGGCGCCGCCTCCCTCCAGCGGGACGGCCTGCGCGTGATCTCTGCCATGGATTCACGCCTTCAGGCTGCCGCCAAGCAGGCCCTGCGCAAGGGGCTGGAGGAGCTCGACCGCTCCCAGGGGTACCGGGGGCCCCTGGGCCGCATCGAGCCCCCGGAGCTGGGGCCTTTCGCATCCGGGGAGACCCCCGCGGCACCGGCCCGCGTCCGGGCTCTGGTGCGCCGGGTGGACGCTGGCGGAGCGGTCGTGATCGTCGGGGGTACCGAGCTGCCCCTGCCGGTGGCGGGCCTGGCCTGGGCTCTCCCCAAGGGGCGCACCCCCCCGGATGTGCTGCGCCCCGGGGACGTGTTGCTGTGCGATCTGGAGGCCGCGCCCGACGGCAAGACGGTGGCGAGCCTGGTCCAGGAGCCCGAGCTCGAAGGGGCGCTGATCTGTCTCGATCCCCGCACCGGGGAGGTGCTGGCTTGCGTGGGAGGCTACGACTTCTCCCGGAGCCAGTTCAACCGGGCAGTCCAGGCCCAGCGCCAGCCCGGCTCTTCCATCAAGCCCCTGATCTACGCCGCCGCCGTAGAAAAGGGATACACGCCGGCCACGCTCATCTACGATGCTCCCATCGTGTACGCCTCCCCGGACCTGGAAGACAAGTGGAAGCCCCGCAACTTTTCGGAAGAGTTCTACGGGGCCACCCTCCTTCGGGACGCCCTGGTGCAGTCCCGCAACGTGGTGACGGTCAAGGTGCTGCGCGACATCGGGGTACCCTACGGCGTCTCCTTCGTCCAGCGCCTGGGCATCCGAAGCCCCATCAGCGCGGATCTCTCCCTGGCCCTCGGGGCTTCCACGGTCACTCCCCTGGAGCTCGCCGAGGTCTACGGAGCTTTTGCGACCGGCGGCGTGCGCCGCGACGCCGCCTTTCTCCTGCGGATAGAGGACCGGGACGGCGTCCCGTTGGAGTCTTTCGTCCCCCTCGAGGGGGAGCGGGTGCTGCGGCCGGAGACCGCCTACGTCCTCACCCACATGATGCAGGCGGTGATCCAGGAGGGCACCGGCCGGCGGGCCCGGGGGCTCGGCCGGCCCGCCGCGGGCAAGACCGGTACCACCAACGACAACCGGGACGCCTGGTTCGTCGGCTACACCCCGGACCTGGTGACCGCCGTGTGGCTCGGCTACGACGACAGCCGCAGCCTGGGCAGCGGCGAGACCGGCGGCCGGGCGGCCGCTCCCGTGTGGCTCGACTTCATGCGGGCGGCGGTCCAGGGCCGCCCCGCCGCCGAGTTCCCCGTCCCCGAGGGGGTGGAGTTCGCCCGGGTCGACGCGCAGACCGGATATCTGGCCGGGCCTGCGGGGTCCAAGACCTTTACGGCGGCCTTCCTGCGGGGCTCCGCCCCCGGCCCGGCGCCCCGGGGTGAGCTCTCGCCCGCCTCCAGCGCCACCCTCGATCCCACGGACCCCCAAGCCCTGGACGCCCTTCGATGAGCGGCCCCGCGCTGCGCGACGGGTTTCGCCGCACCATCGACTACCTGCGCCTGTCGGTGACCGACCGGTGCAACCTGCGGTGCATCTACTGCATGCCCGCCGCCGGGGTCCACCCCCTGGACCACACGGAGATCCTCTCCTACGAGGAGATGCTGCGCATCGTGCGGATCGCCGTGGGGGAGGGAATCCGCAAGGTGCGGGTCACGGGGGGCGAGCCCCTCGTGCGCAAGGGCATCGTCGAGTTCGTGGGAGATCTCTCCCGGGTGGCGGGGCTCCAGGACCTCTCCCTCACCACCAACGGCCTGCTCCTGGAGGAGATGGCCCCACACCTGCGCCGGGCGGGCCTGCGCCGGGTCAATGTGAGCCTCGACACCCTGCGCCCTGAGGTCTTCGAGCGCATCACCCGCCGCCCGGGGCTGGCCCGGGTACTGGCCGGCATCGCGGCGGCGCGGCGCGAGGGACTCTCCCCCGTCAAGGTCAACGTGGTGGCCCTGCGGGGGGTGAACGACGGAGAGATCCTCGACTTCGCGGCCTTCGCCGAGGAGGGCGGGTACGAGGTGCGGTTCATCGAGTTCATGCCCGCAGAAAAGGACGCCTGGGACGAGACCCGCCTGGTGCCCGCCGCAGAGATCCTCGACACCCTGCGCTCCCGCTACCCCCTGGTCCCGCTGCTGGCGGAAAAGCTCTCGGGCCCCTGCCGCGTGTTCCAACTCCCCCGGGGAGGGCGGGTGGGGGTCATCAGCCCCCTGAGCGACCACTTCTGCGGGGGGTGCAACCGCCTGCGCCTCACCGCCACGGGGAGCCTTCGGGGATGCCTGTTCTCACGGGAGGAGACGGACTTGCGCGCCCTGCTGCGGTCCGGCGCGGGGGACGCCGAGCTCGCGGCGGTGCTGCGGGAGGTGGTGGCCCGAAAGCCCCGGGGCCACAGCCTCCGGGAAGAGCCCGCCCACGGCTCCGGGATCGCCATGAGCCGCATCGGGGGCTAGCGGTTGGCCACGGGGTAGGGGAAGGTGCCCCGCTCCGAGAGGAAGTTCTTCGGGTTCACGTACTTCCCGTCGACCCGCACGGCGTAGTGGAGGTGGGGTCCGGTGGAGCGCTTTCCGGTGCTCCCGAGCTTGCCGATCTTCTGCCCCCGGCGGACCCGCTCCCCCTCCTTCACGGAAAGCCGGTCCAGGTGGCCGTACAGGGTCTCGATGCCGTTGCCGTGGTCCAGGGTCACGGCCTTGCCTAGGGCCGCGTCGCTCACCGCCCGGATCACCAGGCCGTCGGCGGCCGCCACCACGGGCAGGCCCCGGGCTCCGGCCAGGTCCACGCCCGAGTGGAACTCCCGTTTCCCCGTAAAGGGGCTCTTTCGCCACCCGAAGGCCGAGCTCACCCAGTGCTCCCCCTCCACCGGGGCCAGGGCAGGGATCGCGTCCCAGTGGCGCTTGCGCTCGTGGAGGCGGGTGCTCAGATCCGCCAGGTCCAGGGCCAGGGAGCGGGCGGCAAGCCCCAGACTCGCCTCGAGAGCGCCTTCGGCAGCGCCGGCCCCCGCCAGGTCCTCGGGCGAGACCGCCTCCAGGTCCACGTCCCCCAGGCTTCCTTGACCCCCTTCGGCCCGTTCCGGGGCTTCCGCCTCCCGCGTGGCCGTCTCCTCATCCTCGAGGCCGAGCCACTGGCGAATCCGGGCCTCCTCGGCGCGCACCTGGGCCAGGGCCTGCCGGGCCGCAGCCATCTCGGTCTCGGCTGCGGCCAGCCGGCGGGCGACCTCCTCGCCGTCGGCCAGGCGTGCATAGAGCACCCCGTTGTCCCGGTAGAGCCGCACCGTCACCGCCCCCAGCACGGCGGCGCAAGCCGCCGCCGCCAGACACGCGCCGCCGAAGAAGAGGACGGCGCGTCGAGACAAGGAGAGGCGGCTTCGCGCCCCGGTGGTCCGGCTGCGCCACACGATGGTCACGTTCTCGCCAGCCGATGCCATGGCTCTCCCCTCCAGGGGCGGGTAGACGGGGCACGAAGTGCTCCGTTTTGTAACACAGGGGAGGGGTCCCGACCAAACTAAAACACCTCCTCCGCCGCCGCCCGGGACGGCCCGTGGAGGGGCGTGCGGGCCAGGGCGAGAACGCACACCCGGAGGGCCCCCGCCTCCCGGCACGCCTCGGCGCAGGCCCGGGCGGTGGCGGTAGAGGTCGCCACGTCGTCCACGAGCAGCACGGTCCCGTCCAGGGGCTCCCTGGGCCGATAGGCCCCCTTTACGGCGGCCGCCCTCCCCTGCGCGTCGAGCCCCACCAGTTCGGGCACCGCCCGCGCCTTTTCGAGGGCGGTGGGGCGCCAGGGGGCCCCGGCCTCCCGGGCCACGGCCCGGGCAAGGAGGGCGGGCAGGCCGGCCCCCCGGCGCCGCAGGGTGGACGGATGGCACGGAACCGGAACGACCGCGCCGAAGGTCACCCCGGACCAGAAACGCACCAAGGCCTCCCGGGCCAACGCCTCCACGGCAGCCCGCATGCAGGGGTCTCGGCCGAACTTCCACCGCCGCACGGCTTCCAGCAGGGCTCCCTGGTACGGACCCCAGGCCCGCAGCTCGAAGAACGCGGGCGGGTCCGCCCGGCAGCGGGGACAGGGGTGGGAGGGGCCCGCGCCCGGGTAGGGGACGGCGCAAGAGGGGCAGAAGGGCTCCGCCAGGGGCTGCATGCGGCTCCGGCACCGCCCGCAGAAGGGCGCGGCGGGTGCCCCTTCGGCCTCCCGAACTCGGCACTGGGTACAACGCGGTGGCAGCTGGACTTAAACGAGCGCCCGCAGCGGCGCCCGGCACCACCGGGACGCCCGGCTCCCTGAATCGGTCGGCGGGCCGCCCTTCAGTCGAGCAGGAGGCTCCGGCC
>JBFLZB010000171.1 GCA_040756475.1 Thermodesulfobacteriota bacterium | reverse complement strand
CAGTGGCGCCGAGGTTGCCCGCGGTCACGTTGGCGAACTCGGTCTTCACCGTGCGCACGGCGGTCTCGTAGTTCGACCGGGCGATGCGCATCTTCGAGTTCTCGATGTACTGGTTGTAGAAGGGGATGGCCACCGCGGCCAGGACGCCCAGGATCGCGATGACGATCATGAGCTCGATGAGGGTGAAGCCCTTGCGGTCTTTCATCTTGGAGTGGATCTGGCGGATCATGCGGTTCCTCCTTGTGGGTGGCGAGCTCTCGGCTCTCGGTTTGGGTCTCTTGTGGGTTCCCGGTGCATCGCGTCCGTGCGCCCCCTCCTTCTCCCCCCCTCCCCGGTCCGTCGGCTTCCGTTCCGCATCCTGTCTGGCGAGCGTATCGGCTCTCGCCGGTCGGCCCTTGAGTGAGCAAGGGGTGTGCCACGCGATTTTCTTCTTGCGGCGCTTCCCGGCTTCGCCCCGTAACACCGCTCCGGACGGGGTTTTTCGGCATTCGGAGCCCGTGGGCGGCGGGGCCGGGGCGCAGGCGGAAGTGACGATTTTCGTCACTTCCCGTGACCAATCGCGGCACCGGGGTGAAGGGGATTCCGAAACTCAGGCGCTCCAGAAGGCGAAGAGATCCCCGGGGGCCGGGGCCAGGGGCCGGTGGCGCACGGCGAAGGATGCCCCGTCGGCCAGGCGCCGCCGTAGCTCGGCTCCATCGAGTCCGGCGAGCCCGGCGGGGCCGGGGTTGCCCAGGAGGCGCAGGGCTTCGGGGTTGGCCAGGGAGACGGCGCCGTCGGGGGTGAGGGCGATCACCCCCACGGGAAGGGCTTCCAGGATGTCGGCGGGCCCGGGGCCCTCGGCAGCCCCCGTGGCCTGGACGGCCCCGGCGTCGGGCCGACCCGCGAGCTCGTCCATGAGCCAGTCGATGGAGGAGATCTCGGCCCTCTGGGCCTCGAGCTGGGCGGTGAGGCGCTCGTTCTCCCGGCGCAGGCGTACGGCCTCCACCACGTCGGCGATGGTCTCGCGGAGCACCGTGTCGGGGCAGGTCTTGACGAGGAACTTGTACACCGCCCCTTCGTTGATGGCGGCCAGGATGACCTCGACGTCGGTGTAACTGGTGAGCACCAGGCGCACCGTGCGCGGGTAGCGCAGGCGAAGCTGTTTCAAGAGCTCCACGCCGGTCATGCCGGGCATCCGGTGGTCGGCCACCACGATGTCCCAGGGGCCTTGGGCGGCGAAGCGGTCGAGCACCGCCTGGGCCGACTCCTCGAAGGCGAGCTCCCAGGGCTCCTTGCGAAACATCCGCTGGAGCGCCTTGAGGATGTTGGGCTCGTCGTCCACGAAGAGGACCTTGACGCGGTCTTCCATCGGCTTTCCTTCCTTTCCCTCTGTTCCGATGCGGTATCGGGAGCCCCGCTCGCCCGACGCGCGGGCGCACGCAGTGCGCCCCTACGCCGCCTCCTAGCCCGCCCGTAGGGGCGCACAGATGTGCGCCCGCCTGGGAGGGACCACTGCCCCAAGGGGGCCATCGATTCGCCCGATGTGCGGGCGCACCCAGTGCGCCCCTACACCGCCGCCGGGGTCCGCTGGCTGTCGGGCGGGGTCACGGGGAGCCACACGGTAAAGGTGCTCCCCTCGCCGACCCGGCTCTCCACCCCGATCTCGCCCCCGTGCTCCCGAACGATGCCCAGGGCCAGGTGCAGGCCGAGCCCCGTGCCCTGCCCTACCGGTTTGGTGGTAAAGAAGGGGTCGAAGAGCCGCGCCCGGTGCTCGGGCGCAATGCCCCGGCCGGTGTCGGAAACGGACACGGCCACCCGCTCGCCCTCGGTCCAGGTGCGGATGGTGAGCACCCCCCGCTCCTGCATGGCCTGGGCGGCGTTGACCAGGAGGTTGAGGAACACCTGATTTACCTTCTGGGGCGAGCACAGCACCGGGGGCAGCTCGCCGTAGGCGCGCACCACCTCGCACCGGTGCTTGAGCTCGTTGTGTACCAAGCTGATGGTGCTGTCGAGCCCCTGGTGCAGGTCCGTGCGCTCCCAGCGGGCTGTGGCCGGGTGACTGAAGGCCCGCAGGTCGTCGATGATGCGCTGGATGCGGTCCACCCCCTGCCGGCACTCCGCCACCACGTCGCCGAGGTCCGAGACCAGGTAGGCCACCTCGCTGTCCTCCCAGTCCCGGCAGCGCTCGTTCCAGGCGCGGGCGGGGTCCTCGCGCCCCTGGCGCACGCCTTCGGCGGCCTCCCGGGTGCGCTCCCACACCGCGGCCAGGCTCGCCGCGTACTCGGCGAGCCTGCCCAGGTTCCACCCGATGAAGCCCATGGGGTTGTTGATTTCGTGGGCGATGCCAGCCGAGAGCTGGCCGACGCTGGCCATGCGCTCCGACTGCAAGAGCTGTTCTTCGAGCTTGCTCTCCGCGGTGATGTCCTGGTAGCGCACCAGCACCTTGACGACCCGTCCCTCCCGGCACAGGGGGAAGAAGTGGAGCCGGTAGATCGTCCCGCCCGGGGTGCGCAGCACGTCGCGGGCGCGACGGCGGGTCTCCATCACCTGTGCCAGACCCGCGATCACTGCCTGGGCCCCCAGCTCGTGGAGCACCTCCCTGCACGGGCGGCCCAGGATCTGGGCGAAACGCCTGCCGGTGAGAAGCGCCATCGCTCGGTTGGCGCGGCACACGGTGAGGGCGCTGTCCACCAGGAGGCTCGGGTCGGCAATGACGTCGAAGATGGCTTCGAGCTCGTGCTTCGCCTGGAAGATCTTCACGTCCAGGTCGGGGCGTCCGGTGAGGTCGAGCAGGGAAATGCGGCACCGGCCCTCCCCGGGTTGCCCGCGACGTTCACAGGACCACAGGAGCGCACGCGGCCCCGCCGGCGTGTCGACGGTTCCCACGTCGCGATCGGCACACAGATGGAGCGGCCGATCCACCTCGTCCGGAGCCCCGCACGAAGAGCAGCCGAAGCCCAGCGCTTCCAGGGGCATCCCCGCCAGGTCCGCCGGAGATCGCCCCAGCACCGCGGCGGCGCCCTCGTCGGCCCACAACACCCGGCCGCACTCGGCCGCTTCCAGACTCCCCCCGGGCGGGCCGGGCGACCCCGCGGCACCCGGGGTCATCATCCCTTGCCCTTGATGTGGCTCTCGATGACCTCGTAGAGCCGCTTGAGGTGGGCCGTAAGGGGCGGGCAGGTGAAGTAGTCGCCCTTGGCCACGGTGGCGACCTCGCGCCCGCCGAACCAGAAGGGCAGGGCCTGGGCCACGTGGCTCACCTGGTCGGTGCGGTGGGGGCAGCCTTCGTTCTGGCACAGGAACACCACGGGCACCTTGTCGCCCGTGATGGGCCACAGGATGGGGCGGGTGCGCCGGCTGGGGCAGGTGTCGGCGATCTTGCCGGCCTTCTCGATGATGTAGGCCTTGACTCTGGGAAGGAACATCCGGCACAGCACCCGCACCGCTTCCGGGTCCAGGTACCGGTTCTCGGCCAGGTAGTTGAGCTCCTTCATCGTCTCGAAGCTGCGCCCCTTCGCCTCTTTGCCGACCATCTCCAGAAAGACGTTGGCGGTGACGAGCACCTTCTCGGCCGGAGCCAGGTAGTCGGGGTTCTCCTGGGCGGGACGCCCCTCCTCGTCGGTCACGGCGTGGTGCATGCGGATGAGCTCCGCGACCTCGGGCGCGGCCCCCAACTGCTGCGCCAGCTCCGACGAGCGGACCACGTGGGTGTCGGCGTCGGCGTTGGAGGCGCCGAGCAGGCTGAGGTCTTGCAGCAAGGCCGCCATGCCCAGGTGCACCAGCCGGCGCCGCCGCACTTCGGGGTCGGAAGGGCCCCCCCACGAGGCGAAGATGGCCATGGCCACGAAGGCGGCGTTGATGCCGCCCCCGAGCACGGCCTCGCTTCCGCCAGCCGAGAGAGCCTCGATGAGCACGGGCAGGAAGGCCGGGGAGGCCAGAAGGGTTTCCACGGCGCGGCCGAAGCAGGTCTCGATGTCCCGAAGCTCAGGGCTGGTGGCGATCAAGCCGTGGAGGATGCGCAGATCGGTGTCGTTGGCGGACCGCACTTTCTCCACCAGGCTGGTCAGGGACCGGACCAGGTGCTCGCGGTAGTGGCACAGCGTGGCCTCGCTGGGGACAAGGCAGATGGGCCCGAAGCACACGCCTTCACTCTGGAGCTGCCGGGCCAGGAGGGACTTGAGGTACTTGGGGGAGAGCGTCACGTTGGCGGCCAGGAGGGGGGCACCGTTGAGGCCGTCCAGGACAGGTTCCGCGAGCGTCAGCCCCAGCTCTGCGAAGCCGGCCCGCTCCAACTGGTCCGCCACCGCAAACACCTGGGTGGGGTCGCCGGCGAGCTGCGTCCTGAGCGCATCGCGGGGTTTGCCCAGCTCGAAGGCGAGCAAGCCGAACAGGTCCTTGTGGACAATTCCACGATCCATCGGCTGGGGCTTCCTTCGGGGAGAGGCAGGGGGCGCCGGAGCGGCCCCTGCCGTGAGGCCAGCGTACGTATCGGCCCACGCCGTCCGGACCTGAAGGGGAAAACGCGGGTGGCGAGCGGGGTCCGGGAGCCCCTGCGCTTCGCCGCTGGCGAGGAAGGGCGAGTGTCGCGAAGCCCAGGAGGGGCGGGAGCGACCCCACAATCCACGACGTTCGGAAGGAGCGTCACCAGGGGAGCCGGTGCGCCGAGCCGCACCGATTTCGCCGGGCTGCCGCGGATCGGTCGATGCGGTACGGGGCCCCGGTTCGACAGGGCAGGGGCTCCCGGCCCCCGCCCCAGGATTAGGTGCTGTATCCTGGACACCCGGCTTCCTTGACGCTTCTGCGGCGTTCCCGTATACAGGAAGTGCCTTCGTCGAGGGGCCTCCATGACCAGTCCTGCCAGGAACCTCCCCGAGATCCTTGCTCGGATCGCCCATCCCGAGCTCCCCTGGGCGCTGGAGTGCGTGTTCCGCACGTTCAACGAGATCGTGCGGATCGATCCCACCCAGTCCTGGCGCAAGATCCTCTACGACGCCTCCCGCGTCATCGTGGAGTTCCTGGGGGCCCAGGCCGCCTCCATCCGGCTCCACGAGCCGCACCTCAACCAGATGGTGTCCTTCGGCTCCTACCACTACGACGAGAGCCACCGGGAGACCGCCATCCCCTTCGACGAGAGCATCGCGGGGCGGGTGGTGGCGAGCCAGAAGACCTTCGTCGTCCCCGACCTGGCCGCCAGCGCCGACTACAAGGACAAATCGGTGCTCGACCAGGGTTTGCGGTCCCTCATGACCGTGCCGCTGGTCATCCCCCGGTTCATGGAGGAGGGGGACGACATCCGCGGGGCGATGCACATCTATTACGGGGAGGCCTCTCGAACCTTCACCGAGCTCGAGATGCTCACCGCCGAGCTCATGGCCCAGCGCCTGAGCTACGTAATTGCGCGAAAGCGCATCCTGGACCTCAGGCGCGTCAACCAGAAGAAGGAGTGGCTGGTCGAGAAGATCTTCTCCAAGCTCTCCCTCGACCGCGGCATCAAGATGAAGGACCTCTTCCGCCTCATGGTCGAGGAGCTCCAGGACATCATCAAGATCCAGAGCTGCTCGCTCTTCGTGGTGGGGGACGAGGGCACCTCGGCCGCCCTGGAGAGCGGCTGGCCCGAGCAGGGGGGGTACCACACGGTGGGCAAGGTCTTCCGGGTGGACGAGCACCCCTACCTGCGGGCCGTCATCTGGCAGGACCACCCCATGGGCGACTTCGAGAACGAGCGGATGTACCCCTCGTACCTCCTGGTGAAGAACCCCCAGGCGAGCTACCTGGTCACCGAGAACCTGCGGCGGTTCGCGAGCGCCCACGACATCAACTCCATCCTCTACGTGCCGCTGCGCATCGGCGACCGGGTGAATTACGTGCTGGTCTTCGACGCCGTGGAGCGGCGGCGCTTCTTCTCCGACGAAGAGATCGAGATCCTCACCTTCTTCGGAAAGCAGATCACCCAGGCCCTCGAGATCGAGCGGCTCGACGACATCCTCCACGACTTCAAGAACCCGGCCATCGCCATCGCGGGGTTTTCCCGACGCGTGCGCAAGATGCTCGAGAGGGGCGACGACCGGCGGGACGAGATGCTCCAGCACCTGGACGTGGTGATCCGGGAGGGGACCCGGCTCCAGGAGATGGCCATGAGCCTCTACCCCATGGCCCGGCCCGAGGAGCTCGACTTCTCCGAGGTGGTGCGGGGGCGCTTCCTCATCAACGAGGAAGCCATCCGGGAGCAGAAGCGCGCGGGCATCCGGGTGGAATCGGAGCACCTGACCCCGGGGCTCAAGGTGCGCACCTGGCGGCTGGCCCTGGAGCGGGTGCTCGACAACCTGCTCAACAACGCCACCAAGGCAGTGCCCGCTGCGGGGGGAACCCTCTCGGTACGCACCTTTGCCCAGGCCGGAATGGCGCACCTGGAGATCACCAACAGCGGCCGCATCCCCCAGGACGAAATCTCGCGCCTGCTCTCCGCCGACGTGGCCGGCCGGGGGCTCAACATCGTCTACCGGTTCGTGCACTCCATGGGAGGGCACGTGGAGGTGCGTACCGACGCCCCCGGCGACACCACGACCTTCCGCATCTCCTTGCCCCTGATCGAAGGCGCATGACGTCCCCTCCCCCGGATCGCCTGGTGGGCGCCCTCTCGGAGGACGGGGGGCTCCTGGTGCGCGCCGCGGTGACCACCGCCCTGTGCGAAGAGGGGCGAAGGGCTCACCAGGCCTCTCCCACGGCCACCGCGGCACTGGGCCGGGCGCTCACGGGGGCTCTCCTCCTGGGGAGCCTGCTCAAGGGGCGCCAGACCGTGCTCCTCCAGTGGCGGGGGGGAGGCCCCCTGGGCACGGTGCTGGCGGAGGGGCGGCCCGACCTCACGGTGCGCGGGTACGTAGCCCACCCCGAGGCCGACGTGCCCTCCCGGGGCGGCAAGCTCGACGTGGGCGGCGCAGTGGGCCGGCGCGGCGAGCTGGTGGTGGTGAAGGATCTGGGGCTTCGGGAGCCCTACGTGTCGTGCGTCGCCCTCCAGTCGGGCGAGCTCGGCGACGACCTGGCCTACTACCTGCTGACGAGCGAGCAGATCCCCTCGGCGGTGGGGCTCGGGGTCCACGTGGGGGCGGACTACCGGGTGGCGGTGGCCGGCGGCGTGCTGGTGGAGGCGCTGCCCGGCGCGCCTCCCGAGCAGGTGGAGCGGGTAGCCGAGAACATGGGGGCACTCAGTTCTTTAACCCGCCTCCTGCGGGAGTCCGCGGAGCCCGAAGCGCTGGTGGCGGCCGCCCTGGCGGGGATCCCCTACCGCACGACCGCCCTGGGCGCCCCCCGGTTCACCTGCCGGTGCGGCCCGGAGCGCCTCCAGGCGACCCTCTCGGCCCTGGGACCCGAGGAGGTGCGCGAGGTGCTGGAGCAGGAGGGCGAGCTGCGGGCGCGCTGCGCCTTTTGCGCCAGCGAGTGGCGCAAGGGCTCCCTCGAAGCCGAGTGGGAGCGGGCTTCCGGCAGGGGGTGAGGGTGAACGGTGCGGGGGACGGGGGCCTCCCCTCCGGCGACGCAGGATCCCGCGAATTTGTGGGAGTCCGGTGCGTTCCAGCGGGGGAAGCAAGGGGATCTCCAGTCCGCAAGGGCGTCGCCAAGGCCGCCTGCGCCGCCTACGGGGAGACCCCCGCCCCCCGGCAGATAGTGGAGCGGCTACGGCCGGGCTACCAGCACCGAGCAGGGGGCGTGCCGCGCCACGCGGCTCGCGTTGGGGCCGAGCAGGCGCTCACTCCCTTCGGGGTGGTGGGCGGCCATGACGATGAGGTCGGCCCCGATGGTCTCGGCCATCTCCAGTACGCGCCGGTACACCGACCCCTGGGCCACGACCACCTGGACCTCGATCCCCGCCGGAATCTTCTGCTTCACGAGGTCGTGGAGCGCCGCCTTGGCCTCTTCCACCATCGCCTCCTCCGCCCCCTTCGGGAAGAACTGACCCACCAGGGGCAGCCCCATGTCGGGCACCACCGTCATCACGTGGAGCTGCGCCCCGAAGCACTGGCACAGCCGGGCGGCGGTCTCCAGGCCGGGGCGCCGCTCGGTCTGCCACTCCACGTCGACGGGCACCAGGATGTGTCGGTACATGAACTTTCTCCTCCAGCGAGGCTGGGCCTCAGACCATCGAGGCGTGACCGTTCCTTTCGCTTGTGCCGGGCGGAATCGAAATCGCAATCGGGGGTCGGGGTCGATTTCGCTATCGATTTCGATTTGGACCGGGTGACCAAGGGCCACGTGGATCCCTGCGGCGCGCCCGAACTCCCGGCGGCGCTCAGCCGGTTCCGGGCGCAGGCTGTGCGCCCCTACGAACCCCCGCCCCCCACCGGGGTGAGGACCGACATCGTCGCGGTCACGCGGCGGCCGGAACCTGGGGCCGGCCCCGGGCTCGGCGCTTCTGGTAGAAGAAGAGCGCCCAGTACAGCACGACGCCGATGGCCTGCACGGGCTCGCGCCCGAAGGGGAGGAAGTCGGCGTAGATCGCCGGGCGAAACATCACGGTGCAGAGCACCAGCAGGAAGAGCCGCTCGTACCACGTGCACCGGTCGCCGAAGAAGCCCCGCAGCGCCGCGGCAAAGGCGAACATGGCGAGCACCGAGACGACGAAGATCCAGGCGATCTTGAGCGGGCTCGTGATCCACACGATGTGCCCCAGGGCGTCCACGGAGTCCACCATGAGGAGGTCCGTGTTGTAGAGGAAGATGAAGGGCAGGATCGCCGTGCGCAGATCGTAGGAAAAACCCTGAAGGCCGGTCTTGATGGGGTCGGACCGGGCAATGGCCGCCGCCGCATAGGCCGCGAGCCCGACCGGGGGCGTGTCGTCGGCCAGGATGCCGAAGTAGAACACGAAGAGATGGGCGGCGATGAGGGGAAAGACCAGGCCGTGCTGGGCCCCGAGTTCCACGATGACCGGGGCCGTGAGGGTCGCCATGACGATGTAGTTCGCGGTCGTAGGCAAACCCATCCCCAGGATCATGCTGGTGATCGCGGTGAAGACGAGCATGAGCACCACGTTGCCCATGGAGATCGTGTCGATCAGGGTCACGAACCGCCCCACGAGCCCCGTGCTCGTCACCACCCCCACGATGATGCCGGCGGCGGCGGTGGCCACCCCCACGGAGATCATGTTCCGGGCGCCGTCGATAAGCCCAGTCCAGACATCCCGCACTCCCTGCACGGCAGCCGCGGCGAGCACGGGGCCCTTGGCGGCACCCTCGAGTTCCCCGGCCCGCTGGAGCGCTCCCAGCCCCAACCACGCCAGGATCGGGCGCTGCACGAGCATGATCACCGTCAACGACTCGATGGCCAGCAGCGCCGAGGTGATGGCCGAGCGCCGGAGCACCACCAGGTAGAAGAGCAGCACCCCGAGCGGGATCAGGTAGTGGAGGCCCCCCAGAAAGGTCTTCACGAAGGGGGGGAGCTCCGCCCGGGGGATGGCCCGGATGCCGAGCTTCAGGGCTTCCAGGTGCACGACGTAGAAGAGCGCCAGGTACGAGACGACGGCCGGGATGAGGGCGGCCCGCACCACATCGAGGTATGGGATGCCCAGGATCTCCGCCATGATGAAGGCGGCCGCGCCCATGATCGGGGGCATGAGCTGGCCGTTGGTGGAGGCGGCCACCTCGATTGCGGCGGCCTTGTAGGCGGGCAGCCCGACCTTCTTCATCAAGGGGATCGTGAACGTGCCGGTGGTGACGGTGTTGGCGATGGAAGAGCCCGAGACGAGCCCCGTGAGCCCCGAGGCCACCACGGCCGCCTTGGCGGGCCCGCCCCGGAACCCGCCGAGCCCAGAGAAGGCCA
>JBFLZB010000170.1 GCA_040756475.1 Thermodesulfobacteriota bacterium | reverse complement strand
GCCCTACCTGCTGAGCCGCCGTCACCCCTCACCTGTTACGCGTCACGAGGAGAGCACATGATCGTCGTCGGAGAACTCATCAACGCCAGCCGAAAGGCCATGGGCCCGGCCATCGAGAAGAAGGACGCGGCCGAGATCCAGCGGGTGGCGGTGGAACAACGGGAGGCGGGCGCCGACTACATCGACGTCAACGCCGGCATCTTCGTGGGCCAGGAGGCCGAGTACCTGACCTGGCTCGTACAGACCGTCCAGGAGGCCGTTGCGGCCCCCTGCTGCATCGACAGCCCCGACCCCAGGGCCATCGAGGCGGCCCTCAAGGTCCACAAGGGGCCCGCGGCGCCCATGATCAACTCCATCAGCCTGGAAAAGGACCGCTACGAGGCGCTCCTGCCCCTGGTGGCCGGCACCGACCTCAAGGTCGTGGCGCTGTGCATGAGCGACGAGGGGATGCCCGAGACCGCCGACCAGCGGATCCAGATTGCCGGGCGGCTCATCGAGGGCCTCACCCGCAACGGCGTCGCCATCGGCAACATCTTCGTGGACCCGCTGGTGCAGCCCCTGTCCACCCGCAGCGACTTCGGGGTGGAGTTCCTCAAGGCCGTGGAGGGCATCATGACCGGGTTTCCCGGGGTGCACACCATGTGCGGGCTCTCGAACATCAGCTACGGCCTGCCGGAGCGAAAGCTCCTCAACCAGACCTTCGCGGTGATGGCCGTGGCCAAGGGGCTCGACGGGCTGATCATCAACCCCCTGGACCGGCGCATGATGGCCAACCTGGTGGCTGCCGAGGCCCTGGCGGGCCGCGACAACTATTGCATGAAGTACCTCAAGGCCTACCGGGGCAAGCGGTTCGAGGGGCTGTAGGACCAGGGGATGGAACCGCAGAGGCGCAGAGGGCGCAGAGAAGAACGTATCTCGTGTGCGGGGCGAGGGAAATCGAGGCCAAGGGAGTGCCCTTCCGCAATGCCCGACACCCCACTTGGTGCCGCACCTTTGCGCCTCTGCGGTTCCCGTCAACCCGTCTGTAGGTTTCCACTCGGGCAGAAGCCGTGACACCCGCCGCCCTCCTGCGCCTGGGCCTCGACGCCGGGGGGAGCTACACCGACGCCGCACTCCTGGACGGAGCGGGAGAGGTCGTGGCCTGGGCCAAGGCGCCCACCATCCCGGCCCAGCCCGCCCGGGGGATCGCCGGCGCCCTCGCGAAACTCCCCCGGGAGCACCTGGCCCGGGTGGGGCTCGTGGGCCTCGCCACGACGTTCGCGACCAACGCCCTCGTGGAAGGACGGGGCGCCCGCGCCGGCCTCGTCCTCATCGGGTACGACCCGCCGCTGCCCCGCCTGCCCGGCAACCCTCCCCTCCTGGCCGTGGCCGGCGGGCACGACTACTGGGGAGAGGAACGCGGGGCTCTGGACCGGGCCTCCCTGGAGGCCGGGCTCGATCGGTTCCCCCCCGGGCTCCAGGCCATGGCCGTCGCAGCGGTCTTCTCGGTGCGCAACCCCGCCCACGAGCTCGCAGCGGCCCGCCTCGTGGCCGAGCGCAGCGGGCTTCCCACGGTTTGCGGCCACCGCCTGTCGTCGCGCCTCGACGTAATCCGCCGGGCGGTTACCGCGTGGTGGAACGCCCGCCTGATCCCCCTTTTGACCGGCCTCTTCGACGCCACCGAGGCCGTCCTCGCGACGGCCGGCGTCCGAGCCCCCCTCATGGTGGTCCGGGGTGACGGCACCCTCATGTCGGCGGCCACCGCCCGGGAGCGGCCGGTGGAGACGCTGCTCTCGGGGCCGGCGGCGAGCGCCCTGGGGGCGAGCCACCTGAGCGGACTCGCCGACGGGTTCGTGGTGGACATGGGGGGCACCACCACCGACCTTGCGCTCCTCTCCGGGGGCCGGGTGGAGCTGGACGGGGAAGGAGCGCGGGTGGGGCCCTGGCAGACCCACGTGGAGGCCGCCCGAATGCGCACCGTCGGGCTCGGGGGAGACAGCCTCATCTCCTGGCGGCAAGGCAGCGTCGAGGTCGGCCCGCGGCGGGTCGAGCCCCTGTGCCTCGCGGCGGCGCGCTCCCCCCGGGTCGTCGCCCTCCTGCGGGAGGCCCTGCGCCGTCCCCCGGCCTCGCGCCGAGCCAACCCCTCGTGCCTGTGGCTGCCGGCAGAAGGAGCCCCCAAGGATCCCGGCGCCCTGCGGTCCGGCCCGCTGAGCGAGGCCCTCCTCCTGGAGGACGCCGGGCGATCCGTCTCACTGAGCGAGCTCGAGCGCCTGGAGCACGACGGTCTCGTCGCCCGAGCCGCCCTCACCCCCACGGACCTGCGGGCGGCGGCGGGGGAGTTTTCCCTCGGGGACCCCGAAGCTTCGCGCCTCGGCCTCGCCCTCTGGGCCCGCCGCGCGGGCCTTTCCGTCGAGGCCTTCGCCGCGGCAGTCGAAGAGGAGATCCGCCGCCGGCTCTGCACCGAGGCCGTGGCCTTCGCTGACCCGGAGCGCGGCCCGGCCTTGGCGGAGCTCTGGCCCGCATGGTTCCCCACCCGGTCGGAGCGTACCGACGCAAGCCCGGTGGAAGTGCAGGTCCGCCTGGGCGGCCCCGTCCTGGGAGGGGGCGCGCCCGCCGCCGCCTTCCTCCCGGAGGCCTTCGTCCGGCTTGGGGCCCGCTGCGTGCTCCCCGAAGCCTTCCCCGTCTCCACTGCGGTCGGCGCCGTGGTGGGAGCCGTGGAGGTCACCCTGCGCGCCGAGGTCCACCCCACCCCCGAGGGCACCGCAATCCTGTATGCCCCCGAAGGACGGACGCAGTTCCCGGACGCCGAGGATGCCCTCGCCGCCGGCCGCCGAACCCTGGAGGTCCTGGCCCGCGAGCGCCTGGCCGGCGAGGGAGTAGCCGAGCCCGTCCTCCACTGGCACGAGGAACGGGTGACGGCGCCGCTGGGGGCCGGCGGAGTGTTCCACGTTCGCACGGAGCTTGCGCTGCGGGCGTCCGGGCGGATGGACCTGGCCGGGCGAAACCCAGCCCCCGGGAGGACTTCACCGTGAACCCGACCCTCCTCGAACCCCTCCCCCTGGAGCTCGACCCCGCGAGCGCGGTCAAGCGCCTGCGACTGGGGCGCACCCGGGACCCCGAGGCCCGGGTGCGCGTGCTCATCCGCAGGGTGCTCGAGCTCGCCAAGCCCCGGGGTCTCTATGCCGTCCACCCCGTCGGCGAGCGGGGCGAGGACTGGGTCGCGGTGGGCGCAGCGCGCCTCCACAGCGTCGTCCTGGCCCGCCACACCCGGGGCGCCGAGCAGGTCTTCCCCTACCTGGTCACCCTGGGCCCCCGGGTGGAGGAGGAGGTGAGCCGCACCGCCGACCTCCTGGAGCAGTACTGCCTCCACGAGGTGGCCAATCTCGCCCTCGCCCGCGCCCGGGACGCCCTGCGGGCTCGAGTCGGCGAGGCCTTCGGCCTCCCCAAGCTCTACAGCCTCGCCCCCGGCTCCTTGCCCGACTGGCCCATCACCGAGCAGCGCGCCCTCTTCGGCCTCCTGGGCGACGTGGAGGGGAGGCTCGGCGTCCGCCTCACCGAGAGCTTCCTCATGATCCCCCGAAAGTCCCTCTCGGGCCTGATCTTCCCCTCCGACCGCCCCTTCGTCTCCTGCCGCCTCTGCGGCAGCCGCGACTGCCCGGGCCGCCAGGCGGCCTACGACCCCCAAGCCGCCGCGGAAGACCACGACTGATCGTCTGTGCCGGAGAACTTCCGCGGCCTAGCCGCGTCACGCGGCACCCTCCGTATCGCGCCTTTCCCGCCTCAGAAGGCCTGGCAACTCCCTCTTCTGCCGGGTCAGCGCCATCGTTCGCAAGCCCGGACCGCTGCAGAGAATGCGTGCCCGCGTGGAACGCCCCGGAGCGGCTGTGATATACGCGAGGGAAGCGCCGGCAGCGTTGGGCGCCGCGCCTCGAGCCGGGAGAACGGGATGGGCAAGATCGTGCTCGCAGACAACATGGAGGTCCTCCCCACGCTGCCTTCCGCGTCCGTGGACCTCATCTACATCGACCCCCCCTTCAACACCGGAAAGATTCAAAAGCGCACCCAGATCCAGACGATCCGGGACGAAGCGGATGGGGATCGGATCGGGTTCCAAGGCAGGAGGTACCGGACGGTCCGCGTCGGGACCAAGGGCTTCGTGGACTTCTTCGACGATTTCCTGGCCTTCCTGGAGCCGCGCCTGCTCGAGGCACACCGCATCCTCAAGCCCACCGGCTCCCTCTTCCTCCACATCGACTATCGCGAGGTTCACTACTGCCGCGTCCTTCTGGATGCGATCTTCGGCCGCGAGTGCCTGGTGAACGAGATCATCTGGGCCTACGACTACGGGGCGCGGTCCAAGCGCAAATGGGCCACCAAGCACGACAACCTTCTCTGGTATGCCAAGGATCCCGACGAGTACACATTCCACTTCGACGAGGTGGACCGCATCCCCTACATGGCTCCGGGCCTGGTGGGTCCCGAGAAGGCCGCAAGGGGCAAGACCCCCACGGACGTGTGGTGGCACACGATCGTCCCGACCAACGGCAAGGAGAAGACGGGCTATCCCACGCAAAAGCCCCTGGGAGTCCTCAACCGCATCGTCAAGGTCCACTCTCGCCCCGGAGACCTCCTCGTAGACTTCTTCGCCGGAAGCGGAACCCTGGGGGAGGCGGCGGCCCGCCTGGGTCGCGACTTCCTCCTGGTGGACAACAACCCCGACGCGGTCGAGATCATGAGCCGGCGGCTGGCCTTCGCCGCTCCCGAGTGCGTCGGCTTTGTGCCGGCCGGCGCCCCTGTCGCCCCGATGCGCCCCTTCGGTGGGGAGCAACCGAGGTGAGAGGAGCAGGAATGGGGCACCTTCGCTAAACCATGCGACGGCCGCCGAG
This sequence comes from Thermodesulfobacteriota bacterium, assembly GCA_040756475.1. Taxonomy (NCBI): domain Bacteria; kingdom Pseudomonadati; phylum Thermodesulfobacteriota; species Thermodesulfobacteriota bacterium. The sequence continues at coordinate 4,967 of JBFLZB010000170.1, read as the reverse complement.
AGGCGCCGGAGGAGAGGGGGCGACTTCCGTTCCCACCTTCATCGGAAGCCGCGATGCCCGGCTCCCTCGACCTGCTCCGTTTCCGATTTGCGGTCCGCACCGACCGGGCGTAGCGTGGTGCGCGCCGGGGGCAGCCCCGGCGAGACCCCTTCCCCGGATGATCCGTGCGCTTCGACCTCCACGTGCACACCGACCTCTCCCCGTGCAGCTCGCTCGGCCTGCGCGACATCCTGCGGCACGCCCGCAGGCTGGGGCTCGACGGCGTGTGTCTCACGGACCACGGGACCACGGCGGTGCGGCACCTGGTGCGGGAGGGCGTGCAGGACGACGGCCTGTGCGTGGTGATCGGGATGGAGTACGAGACGGCAGAGGGAGACTTCCTGGTCTTCGGCCCGTCCCCGGTCGCGCAGGAGGACCTGCCGCCGGGACTGCCGGCCCGGGAGCTCCTGCACCGGGTGGAGCGGGCCGGGGGCGCGGCGGTGGCGGCCCATCCCTTCCGGGCGTCCCGGCCCGTGGGGGGACGGATATGGGGGGAGGGTCTGTGCCGTGTGGTCGAGGCCCACAACGGACGCAATACTGTCCTGGAAAACCGCCGGGCCGAAGAGTTCGCCGCCCGCCACAGGCTCGCCGCCACCGGGGGGAGCGACGCCCACCGCCTCGACGAGCTGGGCCGGGCCGTCACCCGCTTCGAGGTCCCCGTTTGCTCGCGCCAGGAGCTGGTGTGGGCGCTGCTGGCCGGGCTTTGCCGGCCCGAAGGGTCCCTCGTCCCCCCCGTTTCGTTCCGCTCCGCCGCCTAGACCGCCCAAGCCCGCAAGGCCTTCCGACTCGGGCGTCCGGGGCCGGTCGGTGGTACCCTTCGGGGGTCGCCCCGCCCCGGCGCAGACGGAGGGACCCCGTGCCGAGCAAGTGCGTGCTGATCCTGCTGGACGGCCTGGGCGACCAGGCCCAGGAGGTGCTGGACCACCGCACCCCCCTTCAGGCTGCCCATACCCCCTGCCTCGACCGCCTGGCCGCCCGGGGAGCCAACGGGCTCTACCACGCCGCCGCCCTGGGGCAGGCCCTGCCCAGCGAGCTCGCCCACTTCGCCCTGTTCGGGTACGACCCGGCGGAGTTTCCGGGCCGGGGCCCCCTGGAGGCGCTGGGAGGCGGCATCGCGCTGGCCCCCGGAGACGTGGCCGTGCTGGCCCACTTCGCCTCCCTCTCGGACCGGGATGGCGAGCTCTGGGTCGACGTGGACGAGCCGCGGGCGGACCCGTCCGACACGGCGGCCCTGGCCGAGGCCGTGGCCTCCTGGGAAGTCCACGGCGTGACCGCCCGCTTCGCGCCCGTCAAGGGCACCTACGGCGTGGTCATCCTGCAAGGAACCGTGTCCCCCTTCGTCACCGACACCAACCCCATGCGGGAGGGGTGCCCGGTGCCCGACGTCGTCGCCTGGGAGGCCCACGACGGCGACCCGGCGGCGCGCGACACCGCCCGGGCGCTCAAAGGCTACCTCGCCTGGGCCCACCGCCGGCTGCGGGAGCACCCGGTGAACACCCGGCGGGTCCGGGAGGGGCTCCCCCCTCTCAACGGCCTCCTCACCCAGCGGGCGGGCCGCCTGGGCAAGCCCCTCTCCTTCCGGGACTACACCGGCCTGCGGGGGTTCTCGCTCGCGTCGGCCCCCCTCTACTGGGGGCTGTGCACCTACCTGGGGATGGACGTCCGGAAGGTGACCGACACCGCCGACCCCGCCCGAGACCTGGCGGAGCGCCTGCGGCTGGCCCGGGAGGCCCTGACGACCCACGACTTCGTCCACGTCCACACCAAGGCGCCCGACGAAGCGGCCCACCGCAAGGATCCCCGGGCCAAGCTCGCCGTCATCGAGGCCCTGGACCGGGCCCTCCAGGAGGCCTCCGGGCCCCTGGCCGACGATCCCGAGATCCTCCTGGCGGTGACCTCCGACCACTCCACCCCCAGCTCGGGCCCCCTGGTCCACTCGGGAGACGCGGTTCCCCTGATGCTCTGCGGCCACGGTGTACGCCGGGACGCCGTGACCCGCTACGACGAGGTGAGCGCCGCCCAGGGGGCCCTGGGGTGCGTTCGGGGGCGGGAGCTCCTGTACCTGGTCCTGAGCCACCTGGGCCGGGCCCGGCTCGCGGGCACCCGGGAGGCGCCTTCGGACCGGCCCTACTGGCCGGCGCCCTACCGAACGTTCCGGCTGCAGTAGGCGCCCCCCACCCGAGACAGGGATCCATGGCGGCAGACCAACACCCCATCCCCTACGACGTGGGCGTCCTCCACGGGCGCTTCCAGGTGCTCCACAACGACCACCTGCGCTACCTCCTGGCGGGGAAGGCCCTGTCCCGCCACCTGGTGGTCGGGATCACCAACCCCGACCCCACCCTCACCCGGGAACGGAGCGCCGACCCCCACCGGAGCCGCCCCGAGGCCAACCCCCTCACCTACTACGAGCGCCAGGCCTTGGTGCGCGCCGCCCTGGGGGATGCCGGGGTGCCCGCCGAGGCGTTCACGGTGGTTCCCCTGCCCATCAACTTCCCGGAGCTCTATGGCCACTACGTGCCCCTGGACGCGGTCTTCTTCCTCACCATCTACGACGACTGGGGGCGGGAAAAGCTCCGCCAGTTCCAGGAGCTCGGCCTGCGGACCCACATTCTGTGGGACGTACCTCCCGAGGCCAAAGGAATCAGCGGCAGCGAGGTGCGGCGCAGGATGGCGCGGGGAGAGCCGTGGAAGCCCCTGGTTCCGCCCGCGGTGGCGGTGCTCCTCGAGGCTTGGGACGTGCCCGGGCGCCTGCGCCGCCCGCGGGAAGGGGCGCCCATCCCTTCGCCGGGCCCCGGCAAGGGCACCAGGGACACCCTGTTCCCAGAAGGGGACCCGGCAAGTCGGCCGTCCGGCAAGAGCTTCGCGAACCGCCGCTAGTTGGGTCCGTCCTCACCGCCACCGCATCCCCCCTCCCGTTCCCGGCCCCTCCGCTCCCCCAGGTAGACGAAGTCCCCGAGTTCCGAGTCGTCACCATTCGCCGCGTTGGCCGCCACGTGGAGGATCACCTCCCCGCCCGAGCCCGGCGGGGACTCCCACTCCACGATCCACCAGAACGACCCGTCGGCCGGGGTGCTTCCTCCCGCCTGACGGGCGTAAGGGACTCCGGCAGGGCCCTCGACGACCTCGGTTCCCGCCCGGGTGGTGAGCCGGCCCGCCGGCCGGCCCGCGCGCTCGCCCGCTCCAAACCGCACGGCGAGCTGGAAGCCACCGCGGACCGTTCCGGGCCGCGTGAGGGTCACACGGAGCTCGTAACGCCGGCCCGGCTCGAAGTCCTCCGGAAACCCCTCGACGTCGAGGCGGCCTGCCGGGTCGTCCAGGGGCTGGTCGAAGTGGCACCGGTGGCACGTGGGCTCCCCGAAGCCGCCCGTGTGGCCCGCGGGCGGCCCGTCCAGGTAGGCCTGGGCGGGCGCCGCCCCGGCGAAGACGGCCAGGAGCGCGACGAGCGCCGCCCTATGGCAGCCGGGCGCGGCCAAGGGTGTTCTCGTCGGTCCCGAACCAGAGCTTCCGGGTCGGGCGGTGGAAGATCATGTGGCGCACCGAGCCTGCCCCGCTGGGGAACTCGGTGCGGCTGAAGAACTGCTCGGTCCCCGGATCGAACCCCGTAAGGCGGTTCGGCCGAGGCCCGGTCTCCACGAACCACAGGCGGCCCCGGTCGTCCGCCGCCAGGGCGTAGGGCCGGGCGCCCTCCCCGCCCGGCACCCGCCACTCCCGCACGCCGCCCGTGGCCGGGTCCAGCCGCCCGAGGTAGCCCTGGGCGTAGTCCACGTACCAGACCCCGCCATCGGCCGTCAGGTCCAGGCGCCGGGGCCGGGCGGCCTCCCGGGGCAGCGAAATCTCTCGCAGCTCCAGGGTCCTCGGGTCTACCGTTCCGACCTTGTGGGTACCGAAGGCGACGAACCAAGGGCGCCCTGCCCCATCCGCGACGATACCGTAGGGCCGGGCGCCGGGCGTCGGCACCCGGATCAGATCCACCCTCCCGGTGGCTGTCGTGAGCTTGCCGACGAAGTTTCCACCCTGGACCGTAAACCAGATGTCCCCGGCCGGATCGAAGGCGAGCGTATGGGGATCCCGGGCCGCCGGGTCGGGCATGGGGTACTGGACGATCTCCCCGGTCGCCGGGTCGAGCCGGCCGATGTGGGCTGCCCGGTTGCCCGCGTACCAGACCAGCCCCTCCCGATCGACCAGGAGGTTGTGGGGCCCGGCACCGGGGTCGAGGTCATAGCGGCGGAACGCGGCCGTGGCGGGCTCGAAAACGGCGAGGTAGTCGCCCCGCTGCCCCACGAACCAGACCCTCCCCCGGCCGTCTACATAGGGGTCCCTGGGCCGGGTGTCCTCCCAGGGCACCGGCCACTCGGCAATTTCCACTTGGGTTGCGTCTCCCGACCTGGAATCCCCGGCCGAAGAGACGACGGCGAGCGCGGCCGCAGCGGCCGCAACGAAAGAGATCGCTCTCATGGCAACACCTCCCGGACGAAGCATCCGTCTCGAGGTAGGAAACACGCCCCCAAGGTATCCACCCCAGGCGACCGCGGCCAGTCGCGGCAGCGCTGCGCGGCCCCCCCATCGCAACTCGACCGGGGGCGAGAATCGGGTAAGCTGACCGGGCACCGGGGGGCCTGGGGAGAATCGGGATGGTCGTCTTCGTCCTCACGTTCTTAGTGGTCTACGCGGCCCTGCACGCGGTGGTGCTCCGGGGCATCTACCCGCTGCTCACCGGGCACCCGTACCTGCCGGCGTTCGTGGGGGGTTGGATGGGGGCCATGGTGATCGCGCCAATCCTGGTGCGGCTCCTGGACCGCGCCGGGTGGGAGCAGCTCGCCCGGGCGGTGGCGTGGGTCGGGTACGGGTGGATGGGCTTCGTCTTCCTGGCGTTTTGCCTCTTCGGGGCCCTCCAGATCCTCGACCTCCTGTGGCTGGCGACCGCA
>JBFLZB010000169.1 GCA_040756475.1 Thermodesulfobacteriota bacterium | reverse complement strand
CATCAAGCGGAAAGTGGCACGTCGTGTGCCTACAGATTTCGGCCGCCTGCGAGACCCCGGCCTTGGATTTCCGGGCAAAATCCGCCGCCGATCCCTCGAAATGTGCCTACCGAGCCGGAACTCAGGTTACAGTGGGTCCGGCTCCGGGTGGCAGCGGGGGCTTTCGACAGCGAGACCATCCCCCAGGACCTCAAGCGGCGCTGGATGATCGACTGACACGGCTCGGTTGAGCCCGACCCCGGGGGTTTGTCTCCTTTCCTCCGGGCCGGCCTGGGGCCCCCTCCGTGGCATGGCGGAGGGGGCCCCACCTTTCTTGTCACCCGGGCGCGGTATCTGAGCCCCGTGCGGCTCCTGGGTGGCTCCCCCTTCCCTGAACTGCTACCTTACCTCTGACGCCCACCCCACGACCCTGTGTTCGCTCACGCGGGAAGGAGTGATCATGCCGACCGGCTGGCTAGAAACAAAGGATCGGGTTCTCACTCTGGTTGATTTTGTGGGGGGGCCAGCAATTCGAAACATTCTCTTGCTAGTAATCGCGCTCCTACTGCTTCGGGGCTTGTCCATGTTTTGGAGATTTGGCTTCGGGTTTCAGATGTTCATTGAGAAGAGTGTTGGCGAAGCGCTCGAACGCATTGGTCATATAGAATCTATTCTATCATCAAATAAGAATGCAGAAAGGGATGATTTCTAATGTCAGCTAAAGAGCATAGAGGTTTTGCCAACTTCGAAGTGGACCAAGCAAGAGGGTCTGTTTGTAGCGGCATAAACGGCGTCCGCACCAAGCGCAGCAAGATGATCTACGAAGTGGACCTGCGAGTGGATCTAAACAGACACAACGCATGGGATCTCCTGGAGGAATTGCAGCGCCAATTAAAGGAAGAGAATGATGAGATTTCATTCAATATTGGGGGGCACTTTTTGTAGTAGGCGAAGAACCAAGGAGTGGATCGGCCGAAGAGAAGATGAAGAGGGACGGGCCCACGCCCGCGATAACCTGTGACGGCTGAGCAGCGCCTAGCCGGCGGCCGGTTGATCGCGAATCTAGATGCCCTACGCGGCCTCTGCCCGAAGAAGCGCGATCGCCTCAGCAGTGCAGTTTTCCGCCCGCGGATACCTCATGAGCCTGCCCTGCCCCGACGGGCCCGGGTGGCCGGCCCTCGGGCTGGTGGTCCACCGGACGCCTTTTCCGGCGCCCTGGCGATCGCGATGCAGAAGTGGGTGGGGGAGACCCTGTGTCTCGTGTGCGCCTGGGAGGAGAACACATGACCCGCCCCAAACTGCTGTTCGCCCTGCTGGTGTTCCTTCTGGCGGCCGCGACGGCTGTCCAGAGTGGCGAGATAGATGACCTCAGGCGGCTCGCGGAGGCGGGAGACGCAGAGTCACAACTTAGGCTCGGCGTCAAATTTGAAAAGGGCGAAGGGGTCGCCTAGGACTACGCGGAGGCGGTGAAGTGGTTCCGCAAGGCTGCCGAGCAGGGGGACGCCAGGGCTCAGAACAACCTCGGGGTCATGTACGGCAAAGGCCAAGGGGTACCCCAGGACTACGCGGAGGCGATGAAGTGGTACCGCCGGGCCGCCGAGCAGGGGGGGCGCCCGGGCTCAGTTCAACCTCGGGGTCATGTACGGCAAAGGCGAAGGTGTGCCCCAGGACTACGCCGAGGCCCACAAGTGGTACAACCTCGCGGCCTCGGGATTGACCGGCGAAGACAGAGATCGCGCTGCCCGAAACCGTGACCACGTCGCGGAGAAGATGACCCCAGCCCAGATTGCGGAGGCGCAGCGGCTGGCCCGTGAGTGGTGGAAGGATTTTGAGAAGAGGCGGGACTAGAAGCGTCGAGCCCGGAGAGCGCCCGAGATGACTCCTCGTGCGTCTTAGCTGGGTCAAGCCCGCGACGCCGCCGGCAAGGCCGTGGGGGGTCTCCGGATGGAGACGGGAATCAACCAGCATAACCTCCAGCAAATGTACCGGGGGTTATCGGCGACGCCCGCGACTTGGCCGTCGGGGACTACCTTACAGGCACCAATGGGACGACAGAAGCTCTCCGGATCGGATATCCCGGAATCGTACACGCGGAAGCCAATACCACGGAGCCTCGGCACACCAGGGCTTGGTGACAGCCTCGAGCGTCGCATCTCGGTCCGGGAAGGGAATGCGCTCGAGGTCCGACCGCTCAACGTAGAGGTCGAGCTTGAAGGCAAACCGATGCTGTGCGCGGATGTTCGCTGAACTGAGGGCCTGGTACGCACCGTAATCCACGGCCTGAGCGGCCGTCTCCATCTTCTTCCGTGCGACGCGCATCGGGTCGAGATCAAGTAAGGGGGCGACCAGACCGATCAGAATAAGCCAGCACACTACTGCCGCAAGCACCAACCAGAGAAAGCCACTCCAGAGAAAGCCAAGAAAGCCAATAAAGTCGTCTTCCATGGTGCTTTACCCCCTTCACAACGAGTGCCTCGGCGAGTGACCAGCATGTTGCGTGCTGGTCGCCTTCCAAGTGGCGCAGGTAATCCGAGCACCCCAGACAGATCGGCCCCCAGGCGGGCAGCCCGGGGGGGCAACCTTGCCACGCGAGGGGGCCGAACTGTGGGAGCCGAGCCGCTCCCTTTACCCTGTTTTCCTTCCCTGCCTGTCTACAAGGCGTCTACATGGCCGAAGGGGAGGATCAAAAAAACGTGGTGAGCCGTGCAGGGATCGAACCTGCGACCACCTGATTAAAAGTCAGGTGCTCTACCGACTGAGCTAACGGCCCACGTTGCGAACGGCGTGCCAAGTGCCAAGTGCCGGGTGCTGAGTGCCGGGCATGGGGTGCCGAGTCCTGGCTTCTGACGTGGCGCGCGGAACTTGACACCCGGAACGCTATCTTCACCTCTTCAGGTGCCGTATGAATCCGCTATGAGCGCCTTGATCTTGTCGCACCGCTCGGTCAACGGGGCAAAACTATCGCCGTTCAGGTAGCCGAGGTCAAGGGCAAGGTAGCACAGGCTCTTGACCTCGGCGGTGGAACCCCGAGCGATGGTGAAGAAGTGGATGCACTCCTTCGGGGTTGCTCGGGCGAAGCCCTCGGCGATGTTTGCCATCACGGAGACCGCGGCCCGCTGGATCTGTTCGCGAAAGCCCCTATCGTGGCACGCGGCTAGCCCGCCATAGACCTCCTTGTCGAGCGCCCGTGCTTCCTTCCAAGAGTCGAGATCCTCGAATCGGTCGATACGCACGTCGAGTGCTGAGTGCCGAGGAGCGTTGTGCCACGTTCCGCGTGCCAGGTTCCACGTAGCAACCCAGGAACCGGAACCTGACACGTGGAGCTCGGCACGAGCCCTTCCTCACGTGGCACGCGGAACGCGGCACGTGGAACGCTATTCTCCGAACGGATTCGCCAGCTCGATGGTGTCCTCCCGGCCGGGGCCCACGGAGGCGAGCACCACGGGGCAGGCGGTGGCCTGGGCGATGCGGTCCAGCAGGCGGCGGGCGTTGGCCGGGAGGTCGTCGAGGGCACGGGCGCCGGCGATGTCCTCCGTCCAGCCGGGAAGGGTCTCGTAGACGGGGCGGCAGCGGGCGACGTCGTCGGCCCGGCGGGGAACGCGGTCGATGGCGGTGCCGTCCAGGCTGTAGCCCACGCCGACCCGCACCTCGTCGAGCCCCTGGAGGACGTCGAGCTTGGTCACGGCCAGGCCGGTGAGACCGTTGAGGCGGCAGGCGTCGCGAAGCGCCACCAGGTCGAGCCAGCCGCAGCGTCGCGGGCGGCCGGTGGTGGAGCCGAACTCGGCGCCCCGCTCGCGCAGGCGGGCCCCGGTCGCGTCGTGGAGCTCGGTGGGGAAGGGGCCTTCCCCCACCCGGGTCGCGTAGGCCTTGGTGATGCCGATGACGGCGCCGATGTCCTTGGGGCCCACGCCGGCGCCGGTGCACGCCCCGCCTGCCAGGGTGTTGGAGCTCGTGACGAAGGGGTAGGTGCCGTGGTCGATGTCGAGGAGCGTGCCCTGAGCCCCCTCGAAGAGCACGTTGTCTCCCGCCGCGAGCCAGCCGTGGACCAGGGCGGCCACGTCGCCGATGTAGGGCCGCAGCTGCTCCCCGTGGGCTTCGAGGGCGTCGGCCGTGGCCTCGGGGTCGAAGGTCTCGGCTCCCAGGTGGGCGAGCAGGGCGTTTCGCTCGTCCAGGAGCTGGCGGACCCCTTCGCGCAGCGCCGAGGGGTGGAGCAGGTCCCCCACGCGGATACCCCGGCGGGCGGCCTTGTCCTCGTAGCAGGGGCCGATGCCGCGCCCGGTGGTGCCGATCTTCCGGCCGCCGGCCCGGGCCTCGCGCGCCGCGTCGATGGCCTTGTGGCACGGGAGGATGAGGTGGGCCGCTTCGGAGACGACCAGGGCCTCGGGGCGGGGGAACTTCCCCTTCTTGCGAAGCCCTTCGATCTCGCGCAGGAGCACCTCGGGGTCCACCACCACCCCGTTGCCGATGCAGCACACGGTGCCGGGGTTCAAGATGCCCGAGGGGATGAGGTGCAGGATCACCTTCTCGCCCCCCACCACCAGGGTGTGGCCCGCGTTGTTGCCCCCCTGGAAGCGGACGACTCCCCGGGCCTCCCGGCTGTAAATGTCGACGATCTTCCCCTTGCCCTCGTCGCCCCACTGGGCGCCGATGACGGCTACGCTGGGCATCGGCTCACTCCTCTGCGGTCTGCCGCAGCAGTTCCTCCGGGGTCGCGCTGCGGCGCTCCCCGGTCTCGAGTTCCACCAGGAGGACGGCATGCTCGGGGCATCCTTCGGCCCCCAGGACGGCGGCCCAGCGAAAGCCCTGCTCCCGGGCATGGGCCAGGGAGGCTTCCAATGGGCGGCGAATCAGGTCGCGGGCGGCCCGCACCGACCGGGACCGGAGCTCGCGCGCGAGGCCCAGGGCGTCGGCACGGGAGGCCCGAAAGTTGATGATGAAGACCCCCTCGGGCCGGTGGGGTTGGGCTTCGCCCTGGAGGCGCAGCGCCTCGGTGACCGCCAGGAGATCGAAGGAAAACCCGGTGGCCGGAAGATCCAGCCCGTAGAGCCCCAGGAGGCGGTCGTAGCGCCCCCCCCGGCACAGCGGCGTGCCCAGGGGATGGACGAAGGCCTCGAAGATCACGCCGGTGTGGTAGTCGATGCCCCGCAGCTCCCCCAGGTCCACCGTGAGGTGACGGGAGAGGCCGTGCATCTCCACGTAGGACACCACCCGGGCCAGGTTTTCCAGGGCCGCCCGGCTGTGGTCCGACTCTACCAGGGCCGCTGCCCGGTCCAGCACTTCCGGCCCGCCGGCCAGCAGGGGAAGCTCGGCCAGGAGGCGCTTCTTGGGGTCGGAGAGGGGCAGGCCCTCCAGGAGGAGCTCGAGCTCGCTCACGTCCTTTCGGGCCACGCAGCTCGTGACGGCCTCGACCTGGGCCGGATCGAGCGCGCAGCCGGCGAGGACGCCCCGGAAGAACTCCACCTGCCCCACGTCCACCTTGAAGCCGTCGACCCCCGCTTCTCCCAGGAGCGCGGTCACCAGGGCGATGGCCTCGGCGTCGGCCTCCGGGTCCACCACGCCCAGGAGCTCCGCCCCCACCTGGTGGAGCTCGCGGCTGCGGCCCTTTTGCGCCGCCACGTGGCGTACCACCGGCCCCTCGTAGCACAGGCGAAGCGGCAGGCTCGCCCGGGCGAAGCGCGAGGCGGCCATGCGGGCGATCTGGGGGGTGAAATCGGGCCGCAGCGCCAGCACGTGGCCGGTCGCCCGGTCGACGAGCTTGTACAGCGCCACCTCGTCGTTCGGGTCCGCGAGCGCCCGGGAGAAGACCTCGGCGTACTCCAGGAGGGGAGGAACGGCAGGCCTATAGCCCCAGCGCCCCATGGCCAGGAGCAGTTTGCGCCGCAGGGCGAAGAACCGCCCCGCGGCCTCGGGCAGGAGGTCGCCGAGGCCGGCGGGGAGCTCCCGGTGGAGCCCGCCCCGGGTCCCCCTCGCCTTCTCCCCGGGGAGGGCGCTCACGGAACGGTCCTCACAGATGGGCCTGGGTAACGCTGATCACGTGGGGCAGCCCGCGAAGCTCCTGGAGGATGTCCTCCCCCGCAGGGCTGTCCACGTTCACCACGGTCACGGCGCGCCCCCCCACGGCCTCCCGGCCGAAGGCGAGCTGGCCGATGTTGATGCCGTGCTTGCCCAGGGTGGTGCCGATGCTCCCCACCAGGCCCGGCCGGTCGTAGTTCCAGAAGACCAGCAGGTGCCCCTGGGGGATGGCTTCGATGCCGATGCCGTCGATCTCCACCACTCGGGGCTCCCGCTTCCCGAAGATCGCGCCCGCCAGGCTGGCGGCGCCGGAAGCGGTCTCCACCCGGAGCCGGATGAGGGCCGAGTAGTCCTCGCCCGCCCGGGCCAGGGTCTCGACGACCCGGATGCCGCGCTCCCGCGCGACCACGGGGGCGTTCACGAGATTTACGCGTCCCCCCAGGCTGGCCGACAGGAGGCCCTCGAGGGCGGCCGCGGTGTAGAGGCCCGTGCGGCCCTCGGCGGTCTTGCCCGAGTACTCGAGCTCGACGGACGTGAGGGCCTCGGCGCCGAGCTGGGACTGGAGGCGGCCGAGGTTGCGGGCCATGTCGAGGTACGGGCGCATCTGCTCGAGCATCTCGGAGGGCACGCTCGGCACGTTGACGGCGTTGCGGATGGTGCCGTTGACCAGGTAGTCGACGATCTGGTCGGCCACCTGCAAGGAGACCGCCTCCTGGGCCTCCACGGTGCTCGCCCCCAGGTGGGGCGTGCAGATCACCCTCTCGTGGGTGACCAGCGGGGTGAGCCCGGGGGGCTCCTTGGCAAAGACGTCCAGGGCCGCGCCCGCGACCTTGCCGCTCTCGAGGGCCGCGAGGAGGGCCGCTTCGTCCACGATGCCGCCCCGTGCGGCGCAGACGAAGTAGACGCCGTCCTTCATCTTGGCGAACGCCTCGGCGCCGATGAGGTTCTTGGTCTCGTCCAGGAGGGGCACGTGGATCGTGACGATGTCGGCCCGGCGCAGGACGGCATCGAGGTCGGCGAGCTCCACCCCGAGCTCGGCGGCCCGGTCGGGGCTGATGAAGGGGTCGTAGGCCAGCACCTTCATCTTGAGGCCCAGGGCCCGGTCGGCGACGATGGAGCCGATGTTCCCCAGGCCAACCACCCCGAGGGTCTTGCCGCAGAGCTCGTGTCCCTGGAACTTCTTCTTCTCCCACTCGCCGGCCTTCATGCTCACGGTGGCCTGGGGCACGTAGCGCACGAGGCTCATCATCAGCGCGAGCGCGTGCTCGGCCGTGGTCACGGTATTGCCGCCCGGGGTGTTCATGACGACCACGCCGCGCTTGGTGGCGGCGGGGACGTCCACGTTGTCGACCCCGATCCCCGCGCGGCCCACCACCTTGAGGTTCCCGGCGGCCTCCAGGACCTCCGCGGTCACCTTGGTGGCGCTGCGCACCACGAGGGCGTCGTACTGGCCGATGGCGGCCACGAGCTCGGCGGGCTTGAGGCTCGTCTTCACGTCCACCTGGAGGCCCGGGGCGGCCCGGAGGATCTCGATCCCCTGGGCGGAGAGGCTGTCGCTCACCAGTACCTTCTTCATCGCGCGCTCCCTCCCAGCACTTCGAGGGCCGCCCGCACCCCGGCGCCGAGCTGCACCGGGTGGCCGAGCCCGACGAGCGCCATCTCCAGGGCCGCCACGGCGGTGACCACGTCGAAGGTGTCGGCATAGCCCAGGTGGGCGATGCGGATGATCTTGCCCTTGGCCTGGTCCTGCCCGCCCGCCACGGTGATGCCGAAGCGTTCGCGAAAGGCCTTCTTGAGGGCCTGGCCGTCCACTCCAGCGGGCATCTTCACGGCGGTGCAGGCGTCGCTGGGGCTCCCGGGGGCGTAGAGCTCCAGACCCAGGGCCCGGGCGGCGGCGCGGGTGGCCTCGGCCAGGCGGGCGGTGCGCCCGAAGACGCCTTCCAGCTTCTCCTCCTGGATCTGGCGGAGCACGTCCGCCAGGCCCACGACCAGGCTCACCGCGGGGGTCCAGGCAGTCTGGTTCTCCTGCTGCTTCTTCCTCTCGGCCTTGAGGTCGAAGTAGAAGCGGGGCAGGTCCGAGGTGCCCATGAAGCCCTCGGCCTTCTCGCTCCAGGCAATGAAGGCGAGCCCCGGCGGGAGCATGAGGGCCTTCTGGCTGCCGGTGACCAGGATGTCGATGCCCGCGGCGTCCATGGGCAGCTCGAAGACACCCACGGCCGTGATGCCGTCCACCACCAGGAGCACCCCAGGGCGGTCCTTGGTGATCTTGGCGAGCTCCCGCACGGGGTGTTCCACGGCGGTGCTCGTCTCGCTCGCCTGCACGTAGACCGCCCGAATCTCCGGGTCGGCGTCGAGGGCGCGGCGCACGGCCTCGGGGTCGACGGCCTGGCCCCACTCCACGGGAATCTCCACGCCCTTGCACCCGTAGGCCTTGAGGATCTTGCCCCAGCGCTCGCCGAACTTTCCACCGTTGACGAAGAGCGCCTTGTCTCCCTTGCGCAGGAAGTTGGTGACCGCGGCCTCCATGGCGCCGGTGCCCGAGGCGGCCAGGATCACCACGTCGCGTTGGGTCTGGAAGAGGTACTGGAGCCCCTTGCGGCAGGCCTCGAAGACGGGTTTGAACTCGGGCTCCCGGTGGTGGATGATCGGCCGAGCCATGGCCAGCAGGGTGTCGGGGGGTACCGGGGTGGGCCCCGGTGCGAGCAGGGTGGTCTTCTTCACAGCAGTTCCTCCAGTCAAGAGCGTGCAGACGCGGATGGGATCGGGGGAGCGGGTTTCGCCGGACGGGCAGCGTCCGGCAAACCGCATGACGCTATCAAAGGGCCCTCGCAAACGTCAAGGCGCGCAGCCCTGGATCCACCGCCTGGGTGGCGAGCGGGGTCCGGGAGCCCTTACACTCCGCCCCGCAATCCGCGATATTCGGAGGCGACGTCTCCGAGGGAGCCGGTGCGCCGAGCCTCACTGGTTTCGGCCGAGCTGCCGCAGTTCGGTCGAGGCGGCACGGGGCTGCGCTCCAGGACTCCCGAACCCCGCCCCAGGATGAGGTGGTGGATCCTGGCGGCCCTTTGGGCACACGCGCAGGTACCCGAAAAATCGGGCGTCACCCCTCCTCGGGACGGCCGCGCTCAGTCGGGATCCGGCGATCCTTCCGAGGAAGGCTTCTCCTTCGAGGCCGGGGTCTTGGGTTTTCGTGTCGCGGCGCGGGAGCGGGGCTTCTTTGCCGCCGGCGGGGCCTTGCTCCCGGCTCCGGTCTCGCCACCCGCCCCCGACGGCTCGGGGGCCGGGGTGGCGGCGCCGGGCGCAGCTTTCTTGGGAGCCGCCTGCTTCCTGGAAGCCGCGGGTTTCTTGGCGGCGGCCGGTTTCTTGGCGGCGGGCGGTTTGGGTTCTTTCCCTGGAGCCGGGCCAGCCGGGGATACGCCTGCCGGTGCCGGCTCCGGGCTCGATGCGGGGGCCGGCGGCGTCACCCGAGGAGCGGGTTCGCCCGCGGGCGCGGAGGCTGCCGGCGGCGCCTGGGTCTGCGAGCTCGCGGTGGTCGGCTTTCGCTTGCGCCGGGGCGGCCGGCGCTTGGGGGGCGCCTCAACCTCGGGAACGGGCTGGACCAGGGGTGCTGCGCCCCGGACGGGCTGGGGTGCACGTGCGGCCGGAACAGACGAAGCGCTGGGAGCAGACGGGACCGGCTCCGGGGCGGTCTCTGGGGCCCGGGGCGTGGTCGTTGCCGGGGCGCCCCCCCCAGCGGCCTCTTCTTCCTTCTTTCGCCTGCGGCGCAGGCGCCGCTTGGCGGAGGGGGAGAGCTTCTTGGGGGCTTCCTCGGCTCCCTCGCCGGCAGCAGAAGCCACGGGCGCAGCGGCGGGCTGCTGCACGGGCGGGCGCGGCAGGGGTTGCGCTTCGGGGGCAGGCTGGGGCTGGGCCGGCGCCGGGGTGGCAGCGGCAGCCGGG
>JBFLZB010000168.1 GCA_040756475.1 Thermodesulfobacteriota bacterium | reverse complement strand
TGACCAGGGTGTGGCGCCCCGGGCCCAGGGCGTCGCACGCCACGCCGCCCGTGTAGAAGACCGCCGCCTGGCTGTCGCGCACGATGACCTGGGCGCCGATCTTGAGCTCCCCCGACCCCCGCTGGGGAAGGCGGTGCGCAAGCTCGCGCCCCGTGGGGTCGAACCACTCCAGCACCTCCAGGAACACCAGATTGTCCGTACCCATTGGTCCGCTCCTCCCCTTCCTCGCTGCAAAGGCACTGCGGAGCTCATCGGCTTGGCACGTCCAGCCCTTTACTCAGGTCCTCTCCCGCGAGATCCGCAGGGCGCCCCGGGCGAGGCAAGAGCACTCCCGGCCTCCAACGAGGAAGGCCCGGACCGCCAAAGGCAATCCGGGCCCTGCACCTGCGTTGAACCGCCGCAGCGGCTGGGCCTATTTCTTCTTCTTCTTGCCCCGAGCCGCCCGGGCATCCACCAGGCGCTCGGCGAGGTTGAGGTCCTTGGCCATCTTCTTGCGCGCCTCGGAATACTCCCGCGCCACGAGGGAGGTTCCCGGCGGGATGCCGAACGTGCGGCGGTACTGGCCGGGCTTCATGTCGTGTGCGGTCGCCAGGTGGCGCTTGAGGGTCTTCATCCCCTTGCCGCACACCATGCAGAACACCCGGTCCGCACCGAAAGCTGCGTCCAGAGGCACGGCGGGCTTGAGCTTCTCCGGCGCCCCCGAGACGATCTCCAAGGCAAGATCTCCCTCCCCCTCCACGCCGCCGGCAAGGCCGGCCAGCTTGGCATAGACCTGATCGATCTCCCCCAGCAAGTCCGCCTGGGTCAGTTCGTTCATGGAAGCATGGGATGCCACGATGTCGGCCGTCATCTGAAGCAGCAGTCGCTTGTCCATTCAGCTCACTCCTTCCCAGCAGGTTGACAACTATGAGCCGGGTATATAACCAAGAACGACAGGCAACGCAAGGGGTTTTCTTGAGAAAAAAATACAACCGAACCTGCCCCCTCCTGTCCATTCGATACCTCCAAGGTCCACTGCACAAAGACAACGCACCCACTTCTCGAAGGCTCCCATTCTTTGGTCCTTCGATACCCCAGTGACGCCCTCTTGTGGCCTCGCCTTCCCTTGAGTGGTACGGTGTGCCGCGTGCTCCGCGCCCCCCCCGCGCGGACACGCAGAGCTCACGGACGCGGGGCGTTTCGCCGATGAGTGGCCGGGCAGGTATTCGATACGTGCGCAGGAGGTGGAACCACATGATGTCGCGGCTCGCTGTCTCCATGTTGTTCTTTTGCGTTCTCCTGGCTTCGCCGAGTCTGGGCATGGAAGACGCTCCGCGCCCGACGCGGCTCCTGGCGCCCTCGGAGAACGCCCTGGTCCACGCACCCGACCTGCTGCTGGTCTACACGGTTGGGGCCGGCACCGCCGTCGTCTACCAACTGGACGGCCAGCCGGCGGCGCTGGCCGACACCGTGGTTCCAGGCAACGACGAGGACCTGCACCACGTGCGGCTGCTCCTGGACGAGGGGTCCCATGAGATCCGGGTCCTCGCCGCCGAGGACGAAAGCGAGCTCCTGCGCGTGGCGGCCACGTACGTTCCGCCCTACAGCACGAGGACTGCGGCCCTGTCCCGCGCCAAGCCCTACGCGTTTCACGGGCGGGAACGGGAGGCTACCTGTTCCGGCTGCCACAGCCTCCCGGAGGTCTTCGAGACCCGGGGAGACCGGCCCTTCTCCCCCGTGGGGAAGGTGTGCGGCGCCTGCCACCCCCGGGTGGAGCGGCACGAGAACCTCCACGGGCCGGTGGCGGTCTACTCCTGCTTCATGTGCCACGAGCCGGAGTACCGTCCCACGCGCTTCACGCAGAAGAGCTCCCAGGCCGGCCTGTGCAGCACCTGCCACGAGGGGTTCCTGGCCAAGGTGCTGGGCAACCATAAGTTCGTGCACGGTCCCCTCGCCGCCGGGGGCTGCCTGGTGTGCCACGACCCCCACGGCGGGCCCACGCCTTCGCTGGTGCGCGAAGACACCACGACCCTGTGCCTGCACTGCCACTCCCAGACCATACCCCTGCCCGTGGAACGCTCCCTCCACGGAAAGGTGTCCTGCACGCAGTGCCACAACCCCCACGGCGGAGCCACGGTGATGCTTACCGCGGCGGAGGGCAACGCGTTCTGCGGGCGCTGTCACCCCGACGTGGCGCAAACCACCGCCGGGCATCCCATCGCGGGACACCCGGTGGAGGGAAGCACCGACCCCTCCCGCCCGGGAAGGCGCCTGGGCTGTGACAGCTGCCACACGGCCCACTCCCAACGCGACGTGTCGAAGCTGAACATCTCGGAGAACGTGGGCGCCCAGCGCCAGTTCTGCCGCCGCTGCCACTACTGAGGCGCCGGCCTCCGGAGGCCCCGATGCTCCTCCCCCTCGCCGGCACCGGCGGCGCTCCATCCCGCCGCCCCTGGCTCACCTATGGAGTTTTGGCCGCGTGTGCGCTCCTGTTCCTGGCCTCCGGGTTGGGGGGGAGCAACCGGATCGGACCGGCGGTCCGCACACTGGAGGATGCCCGGCTCATCCACGAGGCGCGGCCGTATCTGACCCTCGACCCCAGGCTCGGGGCTCGGGCGCGGAACCCGGCCGGGGCCCCCGCTGGCCCAGGGTCGGGCGGTGCCCCGGGCAAGTTCCTCGCCCTGGAGCAGGCAGAGCTCGACGGCCTGGCGCGCAGCGGGTTCGACGTCCTCGCGGGGACGCCCCACTGGCGTCTGGGCGTCGTGCCGGCGGACCTCTCGCCCCTGGCGTTTGCCACCCACCTGTTCCTCCACGCCGGGTTCGTGCCGCTCTTCCTCAACCTCGTGCTCCTGCACCTGGCCATGCCCTTTCTGGAAGAGGAGTGGGGCCCGGGCTTCCTCGCGGCCTTCGGGCTGGCCGCGGCCGCAGCCGGGGCCGGCGTCTTCGCCCTGCGCCACCCGGGGCTCCACGCCGCCCTGGTGGGGGCCTCGGGGCTCGCGGCGGCGGTGGTGGGGGCGCTGGCGGTGCTCCGATGCCGCGACACGCTCTGCTTCGCCTACTGGCTCGGAAGCAGCCGCACGGGCACCTTCTCGGTTCCCGGCTGGGCGGTGCTCCCGGCCTGGGGCCTGCGGGAAGCCCTGGGGCTCCTCTCCCCCGACCTCGTGGGCCCGGCCGTAGCGAGCCGGGCCGCGCCCCTCTGGGCCCACGGCACCGCCCTGGCACTGGGAGCCCTGGGGGCCGCCGCCCTGCGGTGGGGGCCCCGAGGCAACGGCGCCCTCGCGACCGCCGGGTCGTCTCCGAGCCGCGGCCACAGCCCCGCGGGGACCGTGCCGCGCCCCCCCGCGCCTTGGGACACCCAGGGCGCCACGAGGCCGGCGGGGGACGCCGCCCAGCAGGCAATCCTGGGGCTTCGCCGCTGTCTGGAGCGGGGGGAGGCCGAGGAGGCATTCCAGCTCTGGCAGGAGCTTCAAAGCAACGAAACCGGGGTCCGCGTCTCTCTTCCCGCCGCGCTGGGGCTCGCCGAAGCCCTGGCGGCCCTGGGCCGCCCGGGCGACGCGGCCCGGGTCGCGGACGCGGCCGCCGCCACCGTGCGCGCCGACGTCTCGCCCCAGGCGGTGGCCCGACTGGCGCGGGTGGCGGCCGGCGAGGCCCGGGAGCGCCTGGTGGCGCTCGCCCTCTCCCGATCCGATCTTCCCGAGGCCGTGCGGGCCGAGCTCCAGGGGGGGCCGCCTCCGGAGGGACCGGTGTCCCGCCCCGCTGCTCCCCGGCAGGAGGAGCGCCGGAGCCCGGCGGCAGCCGAGAAGTCCCCCCGGGCGCCGTCCGCGCCGGTTCCCGGAACGGGCGGGACCCTCCGGGCGGTTTCCGCCGCACCCCTCGCCCTGGCGGACGGGGTGCTGCGGCTGGAGGTCTCCGGGTCGGAGCACGCCCTCACCCTGAGCCGGGTCCGGGCCATGGCTGCCGCCGCCGTGGACGACGCCGCCGAGGCCAACCTGGTGCTCGACCTCTTCCTGGAGAGCCCTTCCGGGGGGGCGGGCCCCGCAAAGGCCCTGCGCTTCGAGACCCACCGGTTCGACCCCCGTCTCCTCATCCCTACCGAGGCCGACGCCGAGGAGGCCTTCCTCTCGCTCGCCGGAGCCGTTCTCGCCGGAAGCGGCGCGGCCTGGCTCCTGGGGGAGGGGGCCCACCGCCTGCGCCGCTACCCTACCCTGGAGGCTTACGAGCAAGACCTCCTACGGGTGCTGCGCCTGGGCCCGGGCTGAGCCCCTTTCCCCCTCCCCCCGACTCCACGACGTCTTCCCTCTTGCCTTTCCCCGCGGGGGCCGGTAGTCGTAGGGGCGCACGGCGTGCGCCCGCCCCGGGGGACGACTGCCGCCGCCCTCGCGGGCGCACTTCGTAGGAAGAAAGGAGAACCACCGTGCGACGGTTCCTGGCGACTCGAGTCCTCCCGAGCCTCTTTGTCTTCGCCCTCGCCAGCGCCGCCCAGGCTGGCGCCTGGAAGGGGCGGGCGCTGGAGGTGTTTGCCGGCTCTGCCTCCAAGCCCGCCCTGGAGGAGGCGGCCCGGCGCTTCCAGGAAGCCACCGGGGCCCGGATCCTCCTGCACCTGGGCGGGTCGGGCACCATGCTCTCCCAGATGGAGCTCCTGCGGCGCGGCGACATCTATTTCCCCGGCTCCTCCGACTACGGGGAGCTCGCCAAACGCAAGGGGCTGGTGGACCCCTCCACGGAGGTCCGGGTCGTCTACCTGATCCCCGCCATCAACGTGCCGCGGGGCAATCCCAAGAACATCCGGGGCCTGGCCGACCTGGCCCGGCCGGGGATGCGGGTGGGCATCGCCCGGCCCGAGACGGTGTGCGTGGGGCTCTACGCCGTGGAGGCCCTGGAGGCCCGGGGGCTCTCCGAATCGGTGCGCCGCAACATCGTCAACCAGGCCGAGTCCTGCGAGAAGACCGCCCAGATGCTCTCCCTGGGGCTCGTGGACGCCGTGATCGGGTGGGACGTGTTCGAGGAGTGGGACCCCCAGCGGGTGGAAACCGTGTACTACCCCCCGGAGGAGGTGACCCGCATCGGCTACCTTCCGGCGGCGGTCTCGGCCTTTCCCCGGGAGCCGGAGCTTGCCCGGGCCTTCCTGGCCTACCTGGTGAGCCCGGAGGGGCAAGCGGTGTTTCGCGCCCACGGGTACCTCGCCGACCTCGCCGAGGCGCGCAGGCGGGCCCGCCCGGATACCCCCGTGGGCGGGGAGTGGCCGCTGCCCGCTTCCTGGAGGTAGGCCGTGGGGCGCCGCTTCTTCCCCGCGCTTCTGGCCGGGGCCGTGCTCCTGCCGCTGCTCCTGGTGGGGGCGATGCTCGTCTCCCAGGTGGGGTACGCGGGGCTTTGGGAGCCCCTGGGGGCCCTGGGGCGGCCCGCCATCCGCCAGGCCCTGGTCCTGAGCCTGGGCACCGCCACGGTGGCCGCGCTCCTCGCCCTGACGGTGGGAGTGCCCTGCGCCTACGCCCTGGCCCGCCACCGCTTCCCCGGGGCCCGGGCCGTGGACGTGCTCCTCGACCTGCCCATGGTGCTCTCCCCGGTGGCGGTGGGCGTTTCGTGGCTCCTCTTCTTCCGGGGCCCCGCCGGCCAGTGGGTGGAGGCCCACCTCCTGCGCTTCGTCTTCGAGGTGCCGGGGATCGTGCTGGCCCAGTTCACCGTGGCCCTGGCCGTGGTGATCCGCGTGCTCAAGGCGGCCTTCCAGGACGTGGACGTGCGCTACGAGCAGGTGGCGCGCTTTCTCGGGTGCACCCCCTGGGGCTCCTTCCGGCGGGTGAGCCTTCCCCTGGCCCGCCGGGGCCTCACGGCCGCCTTCGTGCTGGGGTGGGCCCGGGCCCTGGGGGAGTTCGGCGCCACCGTCACCCTGGCCGGCGCGGTGCCCGGAAAGACCGAGACGGTCCCCGTGGCCATCTACCTGCGGCTTGCCTCGGTCGACATCTCCGGGGCCGTGGCCCTCATGCTCGTCCTCTCCGCCACGGGCCTTCTCGCCCTGGGGGCCGTCCACGCCATGGGGGAGCGGCGGTGATCCGCTGCGAGGGCCTCACCATGGGCTTCGGGGGCTTCCGTCTTCGGGGCATCGACTTCGCCGTGGAGGCGGGAGAGAGCTTCTTCGTGCTCGGGCCTTCGGGGGCCGGCAAGACCCTGCTCCTGGAGGGCCTCCTGGGGCTTCGCCGGCCCGAGGCGGGGCGGGTGCTCCTGGGCGGCCGCGACGCCACCCGGCTCCCCCCGGAGGAGCGCCAGGTGGCCTACGTGCCCCAGGACCTCGCCCTCTTCCCCCACCTCTCGGTCCGGGACAACGTGCTCTTCGGCCTTCGCGCCCGGGGCCGGCCCCCCGCGGATGCCGAAGAACGGCTTTCCCACTGGGCCGGACTCCTGGACCTGGGGGCGGTCCTCCCCCGCCCCGACGTGCGCACCCTCTCGGGAGGGGAACGCCAGCGGGTGGCGCTCGCCCGGGCGCTCGTCACCGAGCCCCGGGTGCTCTTCATGGACGAGCCCTTCTCGGCGCTCGACGCCTCGCTGCGCCGGCGCCTCCAGGTGGAGTTCCGGGAGCTCCAGCGCCGGCTCGGGCTCACCCTCGTGCAGGTGACCCACGACCCCGAGGAGGCCTTCCTGATGGCGGACCGCATGGCCATCCTCATGGCCGGCCGCCTGGAGCAGACGGGGCGCCCCGGGGAGCTCTACAACCGCCCCGCCAATCTGCGGGTGGCGCGCTTCCTGATGCTCCAGAACCTCTACCCCGCCCGGGTGGGCCCCCGCACCGGGGAAGGCTACCGGCGCGTCGCGCTGGAAGGCACGCCGGTGGTCTTCGAGGCCCTCCTGCCCCCGGTGCAGCCCGGCAGCGCCGACGACGGGTTTGCCGAAGGGGACCGCGCGGTGGTAGGCATCCGCCCCGAAGAGGTCATCCTGGTGCGCCCCGACCGGGCCCCCGACACCGCCCGCCACCGCAACCTCCAACTCGGGGTGGTGGACAGCTGGGCCGATCTCGGCCACTACCGGCTCGTGCGCCTGTGGGTCTCGGGGATCTGGCTCGATGCCTGGCTCAACATCCGGGCCGCCCGGGAGTATCCCATGGAGGCCGGCCAGGAGGTCTGGCTCCACGTCCGCCCCTGGAGCTTCTGCCTGCTCCGCCCGGAGTGATCGAAGGTGGGCCGGGAGTTGCTCTGGCACGACCGGATCGAGGTGGGGGCACCCGAAGGGGCCCGGAGCTGGAGTTCCGGGCCCTGCGTCCCCTTCGAAGCGCGGCTGACAGGGAATCTCGACGCCGGGCAGGCGGGGCGTTTCGGTTCGCGCGGGGGCGTGACCTGAAGGCAACGCCGAGCCGCCGCCCCCGGGCCTGTCGTAGGGCAGCCTCGCTCCCGCACAGTGTTTCCGGAAGGGCACCCACATCCTTCTCCGGCGGAGGGACGCCGACCGGGGACCTGCGCCCGGTGTCTCTGTTGTAGGTGTTGCGTTGCGCGATGCACTTGCAACGTTTGCAGGGAGGGGCCAGTCCAAGACGGCTCTGAGCTAGCCAGAAGGTTGGCTTCGCTGCTGCTTCCTGTTGCAGCGCAACGCAAGGCCCAACCCGGCGCGGCCATTCCCGCCCGCTCAAACGCCCGCCAAGCCCTTGAACTCACGGGCAAATCCGCGATTCTCGCGCTCCCACGGCAGCGTGGCACGCCTCTTGTTATCCCCTGATCCCACGGGCGACAGCCCCCACGGGGGCGAGAGCTCCGCGTAGTCCCTCTGTTCACGGTCGAAGCTTGTGCGTTTCTGGAGCGGTTCGATCGAACCGCTGCCCAAAGCGAAAGGAGAGCCGTGAGGGAAGGGAGCGGGGACGCATCGTCAAAGACGTGATGACCCAGTGCCGCTGCGAACACTGCAAGGGAGGACACCGATCATGGCAAAGCTTCGCGAGATCCAGGACATCACCATTTGCGAGTCGACGGCCCAGATGCTCACCAAGGCGCGTGCCGAGGGAGTCGAGACCTCCTTTGACCGTGCCGACGCCCTGGCCCCTTGTCCCATTGGCGCTCAGAACGCGTGCTGCAAGCACTGCTCGATGGGGCCCTGCCGACTCTCCAGCAAGGCGCCCTACGAAAAGGTTGGCGTGTGCGGGGCCAACATCGACACCTTTCAAGCCCGGGGGTTTGCCCGGATGGTGGCGGCCGGCACTGCGGCCCATTCCGACCACGGCCGGGAGATGGCCGAGCTCTTTTTGACCGTAGCCAAGGGGGAGAACCCGGACTTCGAGATCAAGGAAGAAGGCAAGCTCCTCGCCTTCGCCAAGGACATGGGCGTGGCGACCCAGGACCGTAGCGTCCAGGACGTGGCGGTCGAGTTGGGGGAAGCCTGCCTGGCCCAGTTCGGCCAGCAGCACGGGTATGTGAAGTTGTTGGAGCGGGCACCGAAGAAGCGCTTCGAGAAGTGGAAGGAGCTGGGCGTCCTGCCGCGCGGGGTGGACCGCGAGGTGGTGGAGATGATGCACCGCACCCACATGGGTGTGGACCAGGAGTACATGAACGTGATGCTCGGCGCAACCCGCTGCTCCCTGGGGGACGGCTGGGGCGGCTCCATGATCTCCACCGAGCTCTCCGACATCATGTTCGGTACCCCGCGACCCGTGCCGGCCGAGATCGACCTGGGCACCCTCAAGGCGGACGAAGTCAACGTGATCGTGCACGGCCACGAGCCGCAGTTGCTCGACATGATGGTGCAACTCGCCGAGGACCCGGAGCTGGTCGCCCAGGCGAAAGGACAAGGGGCTAAGGGCATCAACCTGGTCGGCATGTGCTGCTCCGGCAACGAGCAGTTGATCCGTCGGGGCATTCCCCACGCCGGAAACTTCATGCAGTGCGACCCGGCCATCCTCACGGGGGCGGTGGACGCGATGATGGTTGACGTCCAGTGCATTCAGGCGGGCTTGGCTAAGCTCGCCAAGTGCTATCACACGAAGTTCATCACCACGAACTATCGATGCAAGATCGAGGGGGCCCAGCACATCGAGTTCCACGGCGACCACGACGCGCGCAAGGTCGGGGTGGAGCTGATGGCGACGGCGATCCAGAACTACAAGAACAGAAACCCGAGCAAGGTGCAGATCCCCGACGTCAAGAACCAGCTCATTGGTGGCTTTTCACATGAGACGATCAACTACATGCTGGGCGGGAGCTTTCGGGCGAGCTACACTCCCTTGAACGAGAACATCATCAATGGGCGCATTCGGGGGGTGGCCGGGGTGGTGGGGTGCACGAACCCCCGCGTCAAGCACGACTGGGTCCACGTCGAGCTCGTCAAGGAGCTCCTCAAGAACGACGTCCTGGTGGTCCAGACGGGCTGCTCGGCGATCTCCCTGGCAAAAGTGGGCTTGATGCGGCCGGAGGCGGCGAAGGAGTACTGCGGGCCAGGGCTGGCGGAAGTGTGCGAGGCCGTGGGTATGCCGCCGGTGCTGCACTCCGGTTCCTGCGTGGACAACAGCCGCATCCTGGTGGCGCTCTCGGAGATGGTCAAGACGGGCGGATTGGGGGATGACATCAGCGACTTGCCCGTGGCAGGGGCAGCGCCGGAGTGGATGAGCGAGAAGGCCATCTCGATTGGGCACTATTTCGTGACGAGCGGTGTGTTTACCGTCTTCGGCGTCACCCTCCCCCACGTGCCGGGCACGAAGTTCGCTGACTATCTGTTCGGCGGTTTGGAGAACGACGTCGGGGGCAAGTGGGCGGTGGAGCCCGATCCCTACAAGATGGCGCAGCTGATGATCGGCCACATCAACCAGAAGCGCGAGGCTCTGGGCATCCACGAGAAGAAGGAGCGCAAGCTCTTCGACATGGAAGCCCGCCGCGAGCTCAAGGTCTAACAGCCAAGGGAGGAATGCCTCCCACGGCCTTTGCCAAGACCAGCTGAGTCGCCCCGTCCTGGGGCTCCCCTTCGGGGGGGGGGGGGGGGGGGGGGGGCGGCCCGGCCCAGAAGAAGACAACAGCCCGGC
>JBFLZB010000167.1 GCA_040756475.1 Thermodesulfobacteriota bacterium | reverse complement strand
GACCACCGCACGGACCCCGCGGGGGGTGCCGGGGCCCGCATCGCCTGCGCCGTTCTCCGGAGGGGGCCGTGAGCGGGACGGTACCCGGCGGGGAAGGCCAGGGCGCCTCCTGCGAGCTGGTACCCGAGGCCCCCGGGGCCCCGGAGGCCGCGCCGTCCGCACCGCCGGTCGTGCAGCGGCTCGAGCCCAAGGAACGCCGGGGCCTCGTGGTGGCCATCACCGGCCACGGCAAGGGCAAGACCACCGCGGCCCTGGGCCTGGCCGTGCGCGCCTGCGGCCACGGCCTGCGCGTGTGCATCATCCAGTTCATGAAGGGAGACCTCTACTCCGGTGAGTGGGACGGGGTGAGGCGGATGGATTGCCCCATCGAGCTCGTGGCCACGGGAAAGGGGTTTTGCGGCATCCAGGGCAACCCCTACCCCTGGCGCGAGCACCGGGCCAACGCCCAGGAGGCCCTGGCCCTGGCCCGGGCGAAGATGGGGTCGGGCGAGGTCGACCTCCTCATCCTCGACGAGATCCACAACGCGCTCCACCTCAAGCTCCTCGACCTGCCCCAGGTGCTCGAGCTCCTGGACGTCAAGCCGCCGCTTCTCCACCTCGTGCTCACCGGTCGGGACGCGCCTCCGGAGATCATCGAACGGGCCGACACGGTCAGCGAGGTCCGGGAGGTGAAGCACGCCTACCAGAAGGACATCGAGCCCCAACCCGGGATCGACTACTGACCTGCGGTTTCCCTGAGGTCATTCGCGAGTGCAGAGGGGCGCGGCCCCTAAGAGCGGGCTCGCCCGCGAATTGCCTGGTGGTGGACTGCCCCGCCCAGCGGGGCGGCGTCCGAGCTGTCAGGGGCCGGCAGGGGCGATCCGAAGGGCCGGGTACAGGTCTGGAGCCGTCTGCGCCACCGCCTCCCGTGCCAGGGCCACGAGCTCCCAGTAGGGCGGCTCGAACCCCCGGTGCTCTCGAAAGCGCGCCGCCCGGGCCTCCAAGCCCCCGAGAATCCGGGGGTGGACCCGTCGGGTGAGGGCCCGCACCCGCAGGGCGGCCCCCGCCGACATCCCCGCCGGGATGGGGGGCTCCGCGCCCAGGGCCCCCGCCAGCACCGACCACCCCTTGGCCAGCCTCGCGACGGGGAGCTCCCACCCGGCGTAACCGAGCCGGGCGACGCCGCCCTCGGCGGCCTCCAGGAGGGCGTCCAGGATGGCGCTGTCGAAGCGGTCCCGCGCCAGGCCCTCCGGGTTTCGCCACTCCGCCACGGGCGCCAGGGCGGGGTCGTACTCGAGGTCGGAGGGCACCAGCGTGGTGAAGTGGCGCACCCCCAGGGCCGCGAGCCAGCCGGCCAGGCCCGGGGCCGAGATGCGCGAGCGCCGGGACCAGAGCTCCACCCCGAGGGGCCGGTAGGCGTGGTAGAGGACCTCGGAGCAGAAGAGCGCCGAGGGGTCCTCCCAGTCCATGGGGAAGTCGTAGGGGATCGGCCCGCCGCGCACCCGGGCGAGCATGGCCGAGGCGGCCCGGTGGGGCAGTTCGGGCTGCCCGGTCAAGGCCGGGTGGTCCGGGCGAAGGCGCAGGAGCAGGATGCGCAGCTTCGGGTCCCCCAGGTAGGCCTCCAGGGAGCTCACCACGGCGCCCCGCTCGATCAGCGCCTCCACGGCGACCGCCCGCCCCGAGGTCGGGTCCACGTGGGCCAGGGCGGCGTGGGAGAAGACCCCCGGGTAGTCGCTCCCCCGGGCGATCAGGGCCGAGGTGGGCGCCCCTCCGCGGGAGAGGAGCAGGTCCCCGCTGTGCACCCGGACCCCGTGGACCAGGACCGAGGGAGAGGCAGAGGGCACTGCCCCCAGGGGGAGTAGGGCCGGAAGGGCGTCGGGGCCGTGCTGGGCCAGGGCTTCGTCCAGGGCGGCGCGGCCCCCGGCCACGACGCGGTAGAGGGAATCCAGGGGGAGAACGCCCGGTGGGCCGCTCCGGCGAGCGGCGTCGAGGGCGGCCAGCCGAGCCTCTGCCGTGAAGCCCGCGAGCAGCGGCAGAAGCTCCCGATGGGCTGCGGCCAGCGCTCCGAGCCGAAACTGGACCTCTTCGAGGCACAGCAGGTCTTCGGGGGCGGGGACTCCCGGGGCCCCGGCCAGGCGGGCCAGAACGGCGCGTCCCTCGGCTTCCCGAGCCCGGGCCCGGCCGCGGGCCTCCTCGGGGCTCGCTCCGGCGGCCTCGAGAAACTCTCTCTCCAGGTCTCGGAAGAGGCCCTCCCGGTCCCAGCGAAACAGGGGGCCTCCGGCCCCGACGGCCCGGGGCGGTTGGTCTGGCTGCGAGAGGGCGAGCGCAAACACCGCCAAGGCGCCCGCGAACGCCCACCGCGCGCGCCTTTTTCGAGTTGGGCGCACCTTGGTCCATTCTCCTGGAGATCTTCGGGGACACCGAGTCCCAAGCCCATACGTCGCGTTGTGTCGCGGCCCGCACCGAGGCCGCGGGGCGGATGGATGCCCCATCCAAATCGAAATCGCATTCGAAATCGAAATCCAAATCGACGCCGACCCCGATCGCCATCTCGGTTGCGACCGGTCACACGCGCCAGGGACCGTCGCGTGCAGACGGCCCGAGGCGCAGTCGTGCCAGGCTTCGGTGTTCCACGAGTTCGGGGCAACAGTGTGCCGGTTCTCGGCGGTTTGGCCAAGGCAGCTCTCCACTCCGTGCAGACGGGTCTCGCCTTGCGGGCTCCCCGCCCCCCGGGTAGATAGGAGGCCCGACGGGCAAGTCCCAGAGCGAAAGGAGGGCACACATGTCGATCCAGTTCCGGAACCTGGTCTTCGAGGGCGGGGGCGTCAAGGGCATTGCCTACGTGGGCGCCATGACGGTGCTCGAGCAGCGGGGGGCCCTGGCCCACGTCCGCAGGGCGGGGGGCACCAGCGCGGGGGCCATCAACGCCCTGTTGTATGCCCTGGGGTATACGATTCCCGAGCAGCTCGAGCTCCTGTCGGATACTCCCTTCAAGCAGTTCATGGACGACTCCTTCGGGGTCATCCGCGACATCCGGCGGCTGGCCAAGGAGTTCGGCTGGTACCAGGGGGACTTCTTCTCCACCTGGGTGGGCGACCTGATCGGGAAGAAGCTTGGGAAGCCCACAGCCACCTTCGACGACCTGAAGGCTGCCAAGCGCCCCGACCTCTACGTGGTGGGCACCAACCTCAGCACCGGCTGGGCCGAGGTGTTCTCCGCCGAGCGCCACGGCGCCATGCCCCTGGCGGAGGCGGTGCGGATCAGCATGTCCATCCCGCTCTTCTTCGCCGCCGTGCGCAGGCCGCCCCGCGACGACGTGTACGTGGACGGCGGCGTGGTGCTCAACTACCCGGTGAAGCTCTTCGACCGGGAGAAATACGTCGACCGCACGGCAGAGGACTACGCGGCCCGACCCACCGAGTACTACAACCGTGAGAACGCCCGGTTCGCCCTGGAGCTTCCCGGGCGCAGCCCCTACGTGTACAACCGCCAGACCCTGGGGCTTCGGCTCGACACCCGGGAGGAGATCGCTCTCTTCCGCTACGAAGAAGAGCCCCGGGGCAAGCCCATCCGCAAGTTCACCGAGTACGCGCGGGCGCTCATCGGGGCCTTCATGCGGGTGCAGGAAAACCAGCACCTCCACGGCGACGACTGGCAACGGACCCTCCACATCGACACCCTCGACGTGGGCACCACCGACTTCGACCTGAGCGCGGCCAAGAAGGATGAGCTCGTCCGGTCGGGGATCGACTGCGCGGAGGCCTACTTCCGGTGGTTCGAAGACCCGGCGGAGCAGCCGGTCAACCGGGTGGGGTGAGGCCGCCGCCGTGATGTTGCAGTGCAGAAGGACGGCTGCCCGCCGGGGAGGTCAGGAGACCGGTGCCGGCGAAGATGTCTGGCTTGCTGCTGAGAAAAATCGCCAGGCAGGCTTGACGCTGCAACGCAGCAATGCTAGGGTACGCCCCATGGAGGCAAACAACCACCTACAGGAGGCATACCCATGGCGAAGAAAGACGTATTGACCGAGGCGACGGAGAAGATGACGGCCGGTGTGACCGCTCAGGCGGAGCTGGCGGGCAAGTGCTTCGCCCTGTACCAGGCCCAGGCGGAGAATGCGCTGAAGTTCTGGACCGAAACTTCTGCCGCGGCCATGACCGAGGGGCAGAAGGCCATGAAGGAGTGGGTGGACCTGGCCTCCGGCATTGCCGCCGACGCCCGGAAGACCTGCGAGGCGGGCTTGAAGGAAGCCACCAAGATCTTCACCCCGCCCGCTGCCTGAGGCGCCCCGCGCCCCGGGGCGAGCATGATCCAGAAACCAGAAGGGCCGGCGGCTAGGCCGGCCCTTCTGGTTTGCCGTTCCCTGTAGCCCTCCTCCCCCCCTGGTCGCCCCACCTCTCCCCCAGCCCGGCACGGCATCACCGGGCCGCCGCCGGCACTCTTTCTGTCTGCGCGAGCCGGGGGGCCCCCGTCCAGACCAGCACGGCCCGCAGGAGGGAGGCGCTGTGGGAGAGCTGTTCGTAGGCCTCTGCCCGCGTGGGGAGGCGGTCCTGAGCTCGCAGCCTCTTGCCCAGCGCGATGGAGAGGTTGGCCACCCTCGCCACCTCCCGGGCCAGGTCCTCCTCGGAACCCACCGCGAGCGGGTAGACCCGAATCTCCCGCCACCCTTCCAGTACGCCGTGATTCACCACGCCGTCCATGGCCGCGTGGTTCTTCTGGTTGAAGTCGTCATAGGGCACGTTGTGGAGCGGCATGGAGAGATCGCCCAGGTAGTGGGCGGCAAAGGCCAGGTGGTACTCGCCGTACTTCCCCTGGGCCCGTGCGGCCGCGTAGTTGCGCAGGGCGGCAACGATGGCCCCGTGGAGGTGGCCGTCCCGGTCGACCGTGTCGTACCGGGTCGCCTGGGAGAGCACGAGGGCGGGGGTCACGGGGGTTCCCCAGGGCTGGTTCACGTAGTGGTTGTGGGCCTCGCGGTCGCCCGCCTTGAGCTTGGCCATGTCGGCCCCGGCGGCGTGGTACCACTTGGCGTAGCCGGCCGCCCGGGCTACCGCCAGGTGGGTCTCGTCGTGCCAGGCTCCCGCCGGAGCGACAGGGCAGAGAGCCCAGCCCAGGGCGGCCGCCGCAAGCGCAAGGCGCCCGGAGCGCCTCACGGCAGGATGATGCCGCCGCCGGCCTGCTGGGGCGTGACGATGCGCGACGCCTCGCGGCGCCGCAGCTCCTGCAACTCGGCCATCATGTGCTCGATGGCAGCGGAGATGGCCTCGGGGAAGCGCTCCATGGCCTGCTGCAGGTTCTGGGCGTCGAGGCGGGCCTGCACCGGCAGGCCGCCGGCGGGCGTCATCACCTGGGTCTGGCCCACGAACAGGACCGGCCGGGTCTTGTCGAGGGAGCCGTCCTGCTTCACCGGGGTCAGCCTGCGGATGCTGGCCACCTTGAGGTCGGTGAAGAGCTCCTCCCGGTAGAGGTTTTGCTGATCGACCCGGAGATCCGAGACCCGCATGCCCGGCTGCTCGCTCATCTGTGCCTCCTCGCATTGGGGGGGGGTAGGGGGGGAGGGAAGGGACCCCCGCTTCGGACCCACGGATAGCACGGAAGAGGGCGCCGGGCCAACCCCTGCCCCCCGGTTTCTCGCCGGGGAGCAGGAATGGGAGCCCCTCGGAGGGCGGTGCCGCTACCCCGCCCCCCCGCAGGCGCGCATGCGCTCGGGCTCGGCGGTGTTTGCCAGGCGTCCGTCGCGCACGGTGAACACCAGGTCCGCCTGGGCGGCGATGTCGGGGTTGTGGGTGACCACCACCACGGTCTTCCCGCGCCGGTGGAGGGTGCGGATGGTCCCCAGGACCCCGGCCTCCGACTCCGAGTCCAGGTTCCCCGTGGGCTCGTCCATGAGGAGGATCTCGG
Organism: Thermodesulfobacteriota bacterium; assembly: GCA_040756475.1. NCBI lineage: Bacteria > Pseudomonadati > Thermodesulfobacteriota > Thermodesulfobacteriota bacterium. The sequence goes on along the minus strand of JBFLZB010000167.1, from coordinate 4,124 downwards.
GGTCGTTGGCCAGGGCGCGGGCAATGGCCACCCGCTGCTGCTGTCCCCCCGAGAGCTCCGAGGGCGGGGCTTCGGCTTTCTCTCCCAGCCCCACGAGCTCCAGGAGCTCCCGGGCGCGGCCGGCCCGCTCCTTCTTGGGGCTCGTGCCGAACATCATGGCGACCCCCACGTTCTCGGCGGAGGTGAGCCCGTCGAGCAGGTTGAAGAACTGGAAGACGAACCCGATGCGGCGGGCCCGCAGATCGGCCAGGGCGTGGTGGGAGAGGCCGGTCAGCTCGTCTCCCGCCACCCAGATGCGCCCCGCAGTGGGTCGGTCCAGGCCCCCCAGGAGGTGCATGAGGGTGCTCTTGCCGTGCCCCGAGGGCCCCACGATGCACGCAAAGGCGCCCCGGGGGATGTCCAGGCTCACCCCCCGGAGGGCCTCGGTGGGGATGCGTCCCTTCTGGTAGGTCTTGCGCACGTCTTCGGCGCGGATGGCGACGTCACTCATAGCGGATGGCCTCCACGGGCGCGAGCCCGGCCGCCTTCCAGGCGGGGTAGGTCCCGGCCACGAGGGCGACGGCGAGAGAAAAGAGGATCGACCCGGCCGCCGTGGCCGGATCGAGGCCGCCCGCGCTGCCCTTGACGAAGGCGGTAAACGCGTTCTGTCCCACGTAGGGGGCCAAGAAGAGGGACGCCAGTGCCCCGGTTGCGACCCCGATGAAGCCCCCCAGCACGCCGTAGCAACCCGATTCCACCAGGAACAGGCGGAAGATGGTTCCCCGGCGGGCGCCCAGGGCCTGGAGGATGCCGATCTCCCGGCGGCGCTCGTAGGTTGCCGTGAGCATCGTGTTCACGATGCCGAAGGCCGCCGCCAGCACCGCCACGGCGGCGATGAGCTGCACGGTGAAGCTCACCGTGCCCACCACCGAGAGCACCGACTGGAGCATCTGCTCGTCGGAGACCACCCCCAGGGCGGTCGCCTCCCGGATGGCCAGCACGTAATCGCCGGTGCGGCTCACGTCGTCCACCTGCACGGCCACGAAAGACACCCGGTCCCCCACGCCGAAGAGCTCCTGGGCGAGCTCCAGGGGGAGGAACAGGCCCGTGTCGTCCCGGGACCGGGTCTCGGCCAGGATGCCCAGCACCGGCAGGGCCTGGCCCCGGATGGTCACCGTATCCCCCAGCCCGAGCCCGCCGTCCTCGGCCGCGGCCGACCCCGCCACCAGCCCCGGCTGGTCCGGGAGGTCCGGCAGGCGCCCCTGGGCCAGACGCCAGCCCTTGAGGCGGGAGAGGAGCGCGAGGTCGGTCCCCACCACGGGGACCGGGCGGTTTCGCACCGCCGTCTTCTCCGTGAGCAGCGGCACCGCGGTGAGGCCCGGCAGGGAGGCGATGGTGCGCACCTCGTCCATGGTGATGGTCACCGGAAGCTGGTCGCCCGTGAGGATCGAGACCTGCTCATAGGCGCACGAGCCCTTGGGGGCCACCACCAGGTCGGCCCCGAGGGCGTGGGCCTCCCGGCGGATCTCCCGCTGGAGGCTCGCGCCCAGGGAGAGGAAGGTGACGAGCGAGGCGATGCCCACCGTGATCCCCAACAGGGTGAGCACGAGGCGGCCCCGCCGCCGGGTCATGTTGCGAAAGACGAGCCGGCTGGCGTTCATTCGATTGCCCTCCGGCCTAGATCTTGTGATTTCGCAGAGTCTTCACCGCGGTGGCGGTGAGGAGCCGCCCGCCGTGGGTGAAGGTGCCCGTCACCTCCACCTCGTCGCCGTGGGCCGGCCTGGGCCCCTCGTAGCGCACGGGGAGGTAGAACTTGTTGCAGTTGGGCGAGTTGCACAGGAGCTCGCTCTTGTCCATCACCCCAAAGATCGCCGGGTCGGTGGGGGAGACCGCCGCCATGATGCCTACGACGGTCAGGGTCCCCTGGAAGGCGGCGGGGTCGGAGCGCACGTCGTTGACTTGGAGGGGCAGGGGCCCGCTCTTGAGGTTGACGGCGGCGATGGCGGCCACCGCGACCACGGCCAGGGCAGCGCCCGCAAGGGCGAGAAGGTGCTTCTTCTTCATGGCGTTTCCTCACGAAGGTGGTGGGTAGGAGCCGATCGAGGGCCTGGGGCATCCAGGCTTGCGCCCGCCGTCACACACTTTCCTGCAGGGCCTGCACGGGAGAGCGGGCGCGGCGAAGCCGCGGAACTCCGGCTTTGGCGGGAAACTTACGAAGCTCGGGGGGGTCGTTCCGGAGGGGAGGAACACGCCTGGGGGGTGAGCGCGAGCTGTGGAGATTCCGGGGCTTCCCCCTCACCCGCGGCTTGGAGCGCCGCGCCGGGGTTTACCCACAGGGCGTGGCCGCAACACGAGGTGCACCCCATGTCGGCCCCCTCGCCGCCGGCAGGACAGCTCTCCCCGCAGCAATTGCGGCGGTCCGCGGCAGACAGCTCTGCCGCCGCAGCCCAGGCGGGCACGGCGAAGGCGAGGAGGAGCGCAAGGGTCCAGCGCAAGAGAGAACTTCCCATGTGGGAAACTTTACGGATCAACCCTTGCGCCGGTCAACACAAATCGGCGCATCCCGGTCTGCGGGGCGGCAAGGGGTCTTCCCGAGCGCTACGGCGCGTACTCGTGTGCGCCCACGTCTGGGGCTCCCGCCATGGGACGAAGCTCCACCCGTAACGGGTGGCGGTACTCGTGCAAAGGTTCCCACGTCTTCGCCGCGTCGGACGGCAGGGGCGCCGCCGCGTCCACCGCGGGCGAACCGGGCCGGAGGCGGTAATCGTACGAAGACCGGTCCGCGACCTCCACGTCCTCGGCGAACCGGTTCTCGCCGCTGCCGGGCAGCCCTCCCAGCGACGCGTCGAAGCGGCCGAACAAGCCCTTGCCGGCGTCGACCAGGTTGCCCACGAGCACGGCCGGCCCTTCGGCCGGGCTCCCCTTCCCGAGGAGCAGATTGTTGACGACGAGGGCCTTCTCCCGCGAGTGGTTGCGGACGAAGTTGCCGTCCGAGCGGTCGTTTACGATGGTGTTGTGCGCCACGAGCAGGTGGTTCCGATCCCAGCGCAGCCCCTCCGGCGCAAAGGTGACCAGCGTGTAGTTCTCCGTGGCCGGCCCCTGCTGGAGGACGTTTCCCACCACGTACGCCTCGCCGCCCACGGAGAGGTCGATGGTGTAGTTGCTGCGCCCGCGCCCCTCGTCCACGATCCGGTTGTACAGGATCGTGGACCGGCGCGCGCGGCTCTTGACCGCAGAGCCGATCAGCGTTTCGTGGATGTAGTTGCCCCGGAGCTCGAGCTCGTCGATGGTCCCGACGTAGATCTGGTGGGCCTGCCCCGAAGGGTGGCCGTTCCTGGCAAACTCCGAGTACTCCACGCGCAGCCGGGCCCCGGCGTGGTTGCTCGTCATCAACCCCGACTCGTTGTCGTGGAAGAAGCACGACACCACGTGCAGCGCGTCCCCTTCCGCGCGGATGCCGGCGCCGTTCCTGTCGCGGCTGCGGGCATGCGCGAACTCCACGTTCTCGATGCGGATGTTGTTCCCTTGGACGATCCAGATGGCCTTGTGCTGGGGAAGCGCGGCGCCGGCCGGATTGAGTCTCGCCACGCCGCCCACGGCGCGGATCAGGAGGTCGTTTGCGGACCAGATCGCCGTGTCGCCCGGGTAGTCGCCACCGGCGATCTCGATCACGTCCCCGTTGCGGGCGGCTCGGGCCGCCTGGCTCGGGCGGGCAAACGGGGCCCCCGGACGCACCGTGAGCACCCGCCCATAGCCGAGCGTGGCGGAGCGGGCATCGGGCAGGTCGCGAAACCGGAAGACGTCCGGCACCGCCTCCCCGAGCAGGCCCTCGACGCGTGCCTCTCGCGCCTTCTCCAGGCGCTCGACCTCGCCCTGGGCCAGCGCCCTGACCTTGCGCGCGGCAGCCTTGGCGGCTTCGAGGGACCGCCCCGGGCCGAGGACGAGCACCAGCACCACCGCCCCCGCCAGGGCCACGTGGGCCGCCAGCGCCAGCAGCACCAGGTACCAGCGGAAGAACTGGAAGAATCGCCCCACGAATCCGCTCTTTCTCGGCATGTCGCGCGCCTTCTCGTCGAATCGTCCGCCTGCGCCGGCGCTCCCGGTTCTTCCCCTTCGGGGTGTGCCCGGTTCCCGGTTCCCTGTTA
>JBFLZB010000166.1 GCA_040756475.1 Thermodesulfobacteriota bacterium | reverse complement strand
GTCGGGGGGCCCCCCCGCGGGGCGCCCCGCGGTGGGCCCCCCTAGGGGTGAAACGGCCGTCTTCCCAGCTCTGAGGCGCTACGCGACCCACACGGATCGGAACACAGCCCCCCTTGCGGCTCGCTCAGAGGCCGAGCTCCCCGGTGAAGACCTCTACGGCCGGGCCGGTGAGGAAGACCCGGTTGGTGGGCTCGTCCCAGCGCACCCGCAGCTCTCCCCCGTCCAGAACCACGGTTACGTCTCGCCCGGCCCGGCCCGTCCAGGCCGCCGCCACCGCCGCGGCGCAGGCGCCGGTGCCGCAGGCCAGGGTGACGGCCGCGCCCCGCTCCCACACCCGCATGCGCAGCCGGTCCGGGGCGAGCACCTGCACGAACTCGGCGTTGGTGCGCCGGGGAAAGAAGGGGTGGACCTCGAGAAGGGGGCCCACCTCGGCCACCGGGTAGGCCTCGGCGTCGTCCACGAAGACCACCGCGTGGGGGTTTCCCATGGAGACGCAGGTGACGGCGACCGAGGAGCTGCCCACGGGGAGGTCTCGGTCGCGCACCGGGCCCGCCGCGTCCACGGGGATGCGCGGGCCGTCGAGGATGGGCTCGCCCATGTCCACTTCCACGTCACCTCCCCGGAAGCGGGTGACGACGATCCCCGCCAGGGTCTCGACCCGCAGCGTCTCCCCGGCGGCCAGGCCCCGGGCCCGCGCGTAGAGGGCGGCGCACCGCACCCCGTTGCCGCACATCTCGGCCCGGCTGCCGTCGGCGTTGTAGATGTCCATGCGCAGGTCCGCGGTCGCCGAGGACCGCAGGAGGAGCACCTGATCGCAGCCGACCCCGAAGCGCCGGTGGGCGATGCGCGGCGCGAGCTCGGGCCAGTCGGCCCGCTCGCCCCCGCGCTCGTCGACCACGACGAAGTCGTTTCCCAGGCCGTGCATCTTTACGAAGGGCAGTCCCATGGGCCTCCCGTCCTGACGCGCCGTTGGAGCGGCTTTCGCGGGCCCCTTCTTGACCCTCCCGGGGCCCGATGCTAGAGTCTCGGGCAGATGCTTTGTGGAGGTCCCGATGGAGCATGCAATCCGCGATCCCCAATCCGCCCGGCGCCTCGCCCGGACGATTGTAAGCGACATCGCCCTGTACCACAAAGACGAGGTGGAGCGGGGGATCGTGGAGGACAACCTCTTCGAAGTACTCTCCGGGGCCATCGAAGAGGGCCGCAAGCACTACGAGGCCCGGGTGGACGCCAGCCTCTACCGCCTCGGCCTCTACGAGAAGGCCCTGGTGGACTTCCTCCTCAAGCCTTTCGGACGCCTCAAGTCCCGCATCTGGTGAGCTCTCCTTCCGAGGCCGAGGTCTACGAACGGGTGGCCGAGCCGGACGCCGGGCGACTCGACCGGTATCTGGCCGGGGCAGGGCTGCCCGTGAGCCGCTCGCGCATCCAGAAGCTGGCGGAGGGGGGGCGGATCACGGTGGACGGCCGGCCCGCCCGTGCGAGCCACAGGCTCAAGGGGGGCGAGCGCATTCGGATCGAGGTGCCCCGGGCGGTCGAGGCCTCGGCACAGCCCGAAGATCTTCCCGTGGAGCTCCTCTTCGAGGATCCCTGGCTCGCCGTGGTCGCGAAGCCCCGGGGGCTGGTGGTCCATCCCGCTCCCGGGCATCTCTCGGGGACCCTGGTCAATGCGCTCCTCCACCGCTGCCCGGACCTCTCGGGGGTGGGCGGAGTGCTGCGGCCGGGGATCGTGCACCGGCTCGACAAGGACACGTCGGGCCTCCTGGTGGTGGCCAAGGACGACGCGGCCCACAGGGCGCTCCAGGCGCAGTTTGCCGGGCGCACCGTGCGCAAGGTCTACCTCGCCGTGGTGTTGGGCCGGCTGGAGGGCGAGGGGGTGGTGGACCGCCCTGTGGGGCGTCACCCTTCGGACCGAAAGAAGATGGCCGTGGACGCCCCCAGGGCGCGGCCCGCGGTCACCCGCTGGCGCGCCCTGCAAGCCCTGGCAGGTGCCACCCTCGTGGAGGCCCGGATCGAGACCGGGCGGACCCATCAGATCCGGGTCCACCTGGCGAGCCTCGGCCACCCGGTGGCGGGGGATCCGTTGTACGGGGGCGTGCGGGGCGTCAGGGGCGTGGCGGAGGTGGGCGCGCGCCGGCGCCTGGGGCAGGAGACCGGTCAGGCGCTGCACGCCTGGAAGCTGGGCTTCCGGCACCCGATGACGGGGGCGGAGATGGCCTTCGAGGCCCCCCTGCCGGAACCCCTGGCCCGGCTCATTCGGGAGCTGGGGGGCGAGGTGCCGGGGGCGTGATCCGCACCAGCTCGGCCGTGAAGCTTCCCACCACCACCGAGCTCTGGAGCTTTACCGGCCGGCGCCACTCGTCGTCGGTGAGCCAGATGAGCATCCGGGCTCCGGGGCTCTTCTTGAAGATCCCGCCGATGCCCTCGATGCGCGGCTCCACGAGCACCGTGGGAAAGGTGCCCAGGGGGGTCCGGACGGTCTCGCGCTTGAGGACAGCGACCGAGCCGGTCACGAGCCGGCTGCCGTCGGTGATGTCCATCTCCACCGTGTCGCGGCCCTCCAGGGGCATGACCCGAAAGGCGTAGAAGGAGGAGAGGGGGTCCTGGACCCCAGGGGGGACCAGGAGGGTGCGGCGGGGTTTTCCGTCCCGGAAGGACTGGGAGGTTCCCGCTTCCGGGTCGAAGAAGACCAGATCCTCCCGAGACTTCTTCCATCCCTCCTGGGTCTTCTTCCGGAAGCGCACCACGGTGGGGTTGGGAGGGCGCACCGTGGACTCGATGGTGTCCCGAACCGGGAAGATCGTGTCCACGTAGGGCAGGGTGCGGGCCTCGGCCCGGAAGGTGAGGAGCCCGTCCTCCCCCGGGAGGACCGCGAGGGTGGCGGTGGCGGCGGGGATGGCGCCCCACCGGATGCGAAACTCCAGCACCTCGCCCACCAGGGCTTCCAGGGCGGGGGGGGCCTCGAAGCCCGGGGACGCAGCAGGCGCCAAGAGGGCGGCCACCAAGGCGAGCACGGCAAGAGGGCGTCGAAACATGGCGGCAGCATACCCAAGAACCCACGGCAGCGGGAACCGCAATCGGGTCGCGTCCCCCTTGCTCGGGAAGGTGGCGGGGCTGCTCCACGGGTTCACCACCCGGTGGGCCGGGGACTTCTCGGGGCCGGAGGCGGCTCGGGGTCTCCAGGACGCCACCGGGGCGCGGGCGCTTCGCCTCCTTCGCCAGGTGCACGGCGTGCGGGTGGAGCGGGTCGTCCCCTCCCGCGCGGGGGACGAGCCGGGAGGGGGCGCCCCGCGGTCTCTCCGCCCCCAGGCCGACGCCTGGGCGGGAAACCCCGGGCCGGAAGTGCTCCTGGGGGTACTCACCGCCGACTGCGTCCCCGTGCTGCTGTGCCACCCGGCGTCGCGTACCCTGGCCCTGGCCCACGCGGGATGGCGGGGGGCGGTGGACGGGGTGTCGGAAGCCGCGCTCGAGGCCATGGGGGTTTCGGCCGAAGAGACTCTTGCCGCCCTCGGGCCCGCCATCGGCCCCTGCTGCTACCAGGTGGGGAAAGAGGTTGCGGACGCGGGGGGCACAGACTCCCCGCGCTTCTCACCCTGGGCCGGGGAGCCGGGGCGCTACCGGCTCGACCTTCCCGGCCTGGTGCGCGACCGACTCGTGGCCGCCGGCGTCCCCCCGGGGGCGGTGGATGTTCTCCCCTACTGCACGGCTTGCCGAGCCGACCTCTTCTACTCGCACCGGCGGGGTGCGGACCTGGGGCGGATGTGCGCCTACCTGGGCTGGGCGCCGGAGCGCGGGGAGGGCTGGGAGGGCGGGCGCACATGAGGCGGCCCGTGCGCCTCATCGGCCTCACGGGCGGCATCGCCACAGGGAAGAGCACGGCGGCGAGGTTCTTCGAAGAGGCGGGGGTCCCGGTGGTGGATGCCGACCAACTGGCCCGGCGGGTTGTGGAGCCGGGTCGTCCGGCCCTGGAGGACATCCGGCAGGCCTTCGGCGACGCGGTCCTGGGGCCCGACGGCCGCCTGGATCGGGCGGCCTTGGGGGCGCTGGTGTTCCGGGACCCCGGGGCACGGGCGCGCCTGGAGGCCATCGTGCACCCCCGGGTGGCCGAGGAGGCCGAGGGGGAGGTACAGCGGCTGCTCGCCGAGACGCCGGGGGGGCTGGTGGTGTACGACGTACCGCTGCTCTACGAGACCGGCGCCGCGGGGCGCTTCGGCCTGGTGGCCGTGGTGTACGTGCCCCGCGCCGAGCAACTGCGGCGCCTTTGCGCACGGGACGGACTCGCCCGTGAGGACGCGCAGCGGCGCCTGGCGAGCCAGCTCGACATCGAAGAGAAGGCGCGCCGGGCCGACGCCGTGCTCGACAACCGGGGCAGCCGCGAGGAGCTGAGAGCCCAGGTTCTGGAGCTGATTCGGCGCGTCCGAGAGGGCGAAACGCGTTTTTTGGATTGACAAACGATGGCGCAGCTTTTACAAGGGACAGCGTTCCGACGCGAAACCACCACGCACCCTCCCTCGGTTTCGCCGCTCCGCCCCGACCCAATCCGTAGAGGCCCCATCCGAAACAGTGCCGGCGCCGCCTGGGCGCCTTCCGGTGCACCGCGGAAGCGGCCCCTCCTTCTTCCAGACCAAGAGCGACCTTGAGACACTCCCCGAACGACTCTTCCCAGTCCCTCCCCCCCGAGCCCGCTGCGCCGCCGCCGATGAAGTCCCATCCGCGCCGCGCAAAGAAGCCCGCCCCCACCACCGGGAGTGCTGCCCCCATGCACCTGCAGGAACTCAAGAAGAAGAGCATCAACGAGCTGACCGAGATGGGCGAGACCCTCAACATCGAGGGCGCGACCCGGATGCGCAAGCAGGACCTGATCTTCGCCCTGCTCAAGGCCCAGACGGAACAGAACGGGAGCATCTTCGGGGAGGGGGTGCTGGAGCTCCTTCCCGACGGCTTCGGGTTCCTGCGGTCGCCCGACTACAGCTACCTCCCCGGGCCCGACGACATCTACGTCTCCCCCAGCCAGATCCGGCGGTTCAACCTGCGCACGGGCGACACCGTGAGCGGGCAGATCCGGCCGCCCAAGGACTCGGAGCGGTACTTCGCGCTGCTCAAGGTCGACATGATCAACGGAGACGGGCCCGACAGCGCCCGGACCCGGATGCTCTTCGACAACCTCACCCCCATCTACCCCAACCAGCGCCTCAAGCTCGAGAGCGAACCCACCCGCTACGAGATGCGGGTGATGGACCTCATCGCCCCCATCGGAAAGGGGCAGCGCGGGCTCATCGTGGCGCCGCCGCGCACGGGCAAGACCGTGCTCCTCCAGCAGATCGCCAACTCCATCACCGCCAACCACTCCGAGGTGGTCCTGATCGTGCTCCTCATCGACGAGCGGCCCGAGGAGGTCACCGACATGCAGCGGTCGGTGAATGGCGAGGTGGTCTCCTCCACCTTCGACGAACAGGCCCAGCGCCACGTCCAGGTGGCCGAGATGGTGATCGAGAAGGCCAAGCGGTTCGTGGAGCACGGCAGGGACGTGGTGATCCTGCTCGACTCCATCACCCGCCTGGCCCGGGCCTACAACACCGTGGTACCCCACTCGGGCAAGATCCTCTCGGGCGGCGTGGACTCCAACGCCCTGCACAAGCCCAAGCGCTTCTTCGGCGCCGCCCGGAACATCGAGGAGGGCGGCAGCCTCACCATCATCGCCACCGCCCTCATCGAGACCGGCAGCCGCATGGACGAGGTGATCTTCGAGGAGTTCAAGGGCACCGGCAACGCCGAGCTCCACCTGGACCGCAAGCTCGCCGACAAACGCATCTACCCCGCCATCGACATGCAGCGCTCGGGCACCCGGAAAGAGGACCTGCTGCTCACCCCGCTCGAGCTCAACCGCATGTGGGTGATCCGCAAGGTGCTCGCGCCCTTGAACCCCGTGGACGCGATGGAGTTCCTCCTGGACCGGATGAAGCGGACCAAGGACAACATCGAGTTCCTGGAGTCGATGAGCGAGTAGCGCCCCCCCACCCTACGGCCAGATCCCGAGCTGCTGGTAGGACACCGCGATCTTGTCGATGGCGGTCACGAAGGCCGCGGTGCGCAGGTCGGCCTCTCCCCGAAGCCGGTCCGCCGTGGAGCGGATCTCCCGGTAGGCCGACACCATGGTCTCCTCCAGACCCGAGTTCACCAGGGCCTCTTCCCCCGGGCCCGTGGCCAGGTGGGCCGCGTCCTTCGCCGAGAGCTCCCTTCCCGTCATGCGCTCCAGGGCCCCCACCAGCCCCTTGTGGATGTCCTCGTCGAAGCGCTTCTCCATGCGGCCGAAGCGCACGTGGGAGAGGTTCTTCAGCCACTCGAAGTACGAGACCGTGACTCCCCCGGCGTTGAGGTAGACGTCGGGGAGGATGAGCACCCCCCGCCCCTTGAGGATCGCCTCCCCCTCGGACGTGGTGGGGCCGTTGGCGCCCTCCGCGACGATCCTGGCCTGCACCCGGGGCGCATTTTCCTTCGTGATCTGGTTCTCCAGGGCCGCGGGGACGAGGATGTCGCAGGGAAGTTCCAGGGCGGCGGCGCTGGAGCCGAGGCTCTCCGCCTCCGGAAAGCCCAGGAGGGACCCGGTCTCCCGCCGGTGCGCCATCACCTTCTCCAGGTTTAGGCCCCGGGGCGCGTGGATCGCCCCCTCGTACTCGGCCAGTCCCACGAGCACGGCCCCCGCCTCCTCCAGGAACTTCGCCGCGTGGTATCCCACGTTGCCCAGCCCCTGAACGACCACCCTCTTGCCTTCGAGCCCCGGCGAGAGCCCCAGGGCCCGCATGTCTTCGGCCACGGCGACGGCCTCCCGCACCCCGAAGCACACGCCGCGGCCCGTGGCCTCGGTGCGCCCCCGGATGCCCCCCTGCCCCACGGGCTTCCCGGTCACGCAGGCCAAGGTGTAGAGCTTGTCCTGGCACAGGGCGCCGTAGGTGTCGGCGATCCAGGCCATCTCCCGGGGGCCCGTGCCGAAATCGGGGGCGGGTACGTCCACCCCGGGGCCGATGAAGTCCTTGCGGACCATCTCGTAGGTGTATCGGCGGGTGATGCGCTCGAGCTCGGCCTCGGAGTACCGCGGCCGCGAGATCCGCACGCCGCCCTTGGCGCCGCCGTGGGGCACGTCCACGACGGCGCACTTGAAGGTCATGAGGGCCGCCAGGGCCATCACCTCGTCCTGGGTCACCGCCAGGCTGTAGCGGATGCCGCCCTTGGTGGGGAGCTTGTGGTGGCTGTGCTCGACCCGCCAGGCGCTCACCACCTCGATGGAGCCGTCGTCGCGCCGCACGGGGAAGTTGACGTGGTAGACGCTGTTGCACTCGCGGATCTGGCGCAGCAGGGCGGGGTCGTGGCCGGTGAAGGCGGCTGCCCGGTTGAAAGTGCGGGTCACCTGGTCCCAGAAGCTCACCCTGCGTGCCATGGCAGTCTCCTTCCCTGCGCCGCCCCGCGATCACCCCCCCTCTCGGGGTGCCTACCCTCTCGCCCGGGAGCCCAGGAGCTCCCAGAGCCAGGCGCTTGTGGCAATCCCCTTGCGGAAGTCGGCAAGGTCTAGTTTTTCATCGGGGCCGTGGGCCCCGTCGTCGGGGCGGCCGAACCCCAGGAGCACCACCGGGGCCCCCAGGAGGCGCTGGAAGGCTTCCACCACCGGGATCGATCCCCCCTCCCGGGTGAAGACCGGCGCGGCTCCGAAGCCCCGGCGCACCGCTTCCGAGGCCGCCCGGACTGCCGTGGTCTCGACCGGAAGGAGGACGGGGCGGGCGCCGTGAAGCCTTCGCACCTCCAGGCGGCAGCCGGGAGGGGTGAGGGCGCGCAGCCTCGCCTCCACCGACTCGGCGATCCGATCCGGGTCCTGGTCGGGCACGAGGCGGCACGAGAGCTTGGCCGAGGCCAGGGCGGGGAGAACCGTCTTCGCACCTTCCCCCGTGTAACCAGACCACAGGCCGTTCACGTCCAGGGTGGGCCGCGCCCACACCCGCTCCAGCACCGAGTAGCCCGCTTCGCCGGCGAGGGCGTCGACCCCCAGGTCGTGCCGGTAGGCGGCCTCGTCGAAGGGCAGGGCGGCGAAGGCCTGCCGCTCCCAGGGCTCGAGGGGGCGCACGGCGTCGTAGAACCCGGGCACGGCCACCCGCCCCCCCTCGTCGTGCAGCGCCGCGAGCAGGGCAGCGAGCGCGTTCGCGGGGTTTCGCACCGCGCCCCCGAAGGAGCCCGAGTGGAGGTCGCGAGCGGGCCCGCGAAGGGCCGCTTCCAGGTACACGAGTCCCCGCAGCCCGTAGGTAAGGGCCGGAACTCCCGGGGCGAACTGGGAGGAGTCGCTCACCACGGCCGCGTCGCAGCGCAGGCGCTCGCGGTTCGCCGCCAGGAAGGCCTCCAGGTTGGCGCTCCCCGACTCCTCCTCCCCCTCGATCAGGAACACCAGGTTCACCGGGAGCCGCCCCCGGGCCGCCAGGTGCGCCCGGGCACCGGCCAGGTGGCAGAAGAGCTGCCCCTTGTCGTCCGAGGCCCCCCGGGCCACGAGCTTCCCCTCCCGTACTGCCGGCTCGAAGGGCGCCGAAGTCCAGTTCTCCAGGGGCTCGGCCGGCTGCACGTCGTAGTGGCCGTACACGAGCACCGTGGGGGCCCCCGGGGCGTCTCGCCACTCGGCTACCACCGCCGGGTGGCCGCCGGTCTCCTCGGCCGCGGCCGAGAAGCCGGCCTCGCGAAAGGCGCCGGCGAGCCACTCGGCGCACCGGCGCACGTCCCCGCAACGGGCGGGGTCGGCGCTCACCGAGGGGATGCGCAGAAAGGCGAAGAGGTCGTCCAGGGTGTCCCCGTCGTTGGTTTCCAGCCAGGAAAGGACGTCGTCCATGGGGTCCTCCGCGGTGAGGTCGGCGGGTTCGGCCCGCCAAGGTACCAATGCCCGGCCGGGGCCGCCAGTCCGCAGTCCGCGCAGGGGCCTCGATCCACCGCCTGGGTGACAAGCGGGATCCGGTAGCCCCTGCGCTCCGCCGCTGGCCAGGAAGGGCGGGAGCGACCCCCCAATCCGCGCCAACTCGAGGAGAGGTGCCTCGCGGAACCGGTGCGCCTCGCTTCACCGGCCTTCATGGGGTGTGACGGATCGGTCGACGCGGTACGGGGCTATGCTCCGTTGCTTCCGGACCCCGCCCCAGGATCAGGTGCTGGATTCTTGGGGGCAACCCCCTGAACTGCCTTGCCCAGGGGCATGGGACGGCCCGTAACTCGCCTTGCGCGTAGGTTGCTCGGCCCGTCAGTTCGCCTGGGTGCGGTCTGCTTGGAATTTGGCGCAGGCGGGCGGCCCTGCCCGGGGACTGTCGAACGCCGGCTCTCTCACGCGGCCAGGTCCTCCACCCGCGCGCCCAGGGCCGCCACCAGGTCGGCGGGGCTGACGAAGACGATGAGGCCCCGCCGCCCGCCGTTGACGCCGATCTTCGGGAAGGTGGTCAGGGGGGCGTGGAGCCACACGGGCATGGCCCTGCGGGTGCCGAAGGGGCTGATGCCCCCCACCAGGTAGCCGGTGAGTTTCTCGGCCTCTTCGGGGGTCGTCATCCGTGCCGACTTGACCCCGGCCAGCCGTGCCAGGTTCTTCAGCGAGAGCTCCGCGTCCCCCGGGAGCACGCACAGGCAGTGGGAGCCGTCGGCCAGGGCGACCACGAGCGTCTTGGCCATGCTCTCCACGGGCCACCCCAGGGCCTCGGCCGCGTACTGCGCCCCCTTGACCTTGTGGTCGTACTCCCGGGCCTCGTGGGGGATCTTCTGCTGCTTGAGAATCCGCAGCGCGTTGGTGGTGGACATGGGGGCCGCTCCTCTGGCACGCTGTTTTCCAACCGGCCGCAAGGATAGGGCAAGCACGCCGCAGGGTCGATCCCCCCGGGGAAGGGGGGCGGCCGAGCCCGAAGGGGGGTGGAGCGAGGAGGCATCCGTGGGACGGGAGAGCAAGCTGCCCGAGATCAGCCCCTACGTCTTTCCGGCGCTCCTGGCCGGCTTCGGGCTGTGGTGCCTCTGGGACGGCTGGTTCACCTCGGACCCCGCCATGCTGGAGCACGCCACCTTCAACCGGGTGGCGAGCGCGGTGCTCCTGCCCTGGGCCCTGTGGGACTACCTGCGGGTGCGCCGTCGGGAGAGGGAGGCCGGTGCCCCCGCCCCACGGGAATCGCAAGACCCCCCGGCCGCCTGACCCCGCCGGCCCCCCCCCCGGTCGCTCTTACCGCTGGCACCATTCGCCGCTCGGCCAGGGACCCTGCCCCCCCGCAGGAGCGGCCCTGGCCGC
>JBFLZB010000165.1 GCA_040756475.1 Thermodesulfobacteriota bacterium | reverse complement strand
GAACACCGAGTACCGCAAGCAGGTCGCAGCGGTCCAGGCGCTCATCCACCACCGCTTCGAGCAACACCTGCGGGCGGGCGACCAGGCCCGCGCGGCCGGCAACCCCGAGCGCGCCCAGACCGCGTACCTCAAGGCCCTGGCGCTGGACCCCCTGCGCACCGAGCCCCTGCCCCGCCTCCGGGAGCTCGACCGGGAGCGGGCGCTGGCGGCACAAACCGCACGACTCGCCAAACTGCGGGGCCGGCAGGGGGAAGGGAGCGCCGGCAAGAGGGGGGCGCCCCCGGCGCAAGCGGCGGCGGGGCAGCAGGAGCGCGACTACCTGGAGACGGGCATCTCGCTCCTCCAGCAGGGCGCCTACGAGGAGAGCATCCTCGAGCTCGAGAAATACCTGCGCTCGTTTCCCGACGACCGGGATGCCCAGGGCCACCTGGCCGAAGCCCGCCGGAAGCTCTCGGGAACGCCCGCGGCCGCGGACCTCCCGGCGCCCGCGGTGCCCCGCGCCACCACTCCTCCCCCGGCGGCCCCACCGGCCCCCGTGGCTCCCCCGTCCGCTCCCTCTGCCCCGACACCTCGTGCGCCGATGGGCCCCGCCCCCGCGGACAAGGCCCTCGCCCAGGAGCTCTACGAGAAGGGTCTGCGGGTTTCCCGCACCGACCTGGACCAGGCCATCCGCTACTGGGAAGAAAGCCTCGCCCGCGATCCGGAACACGTCCAGGCCCGCCTCCAACTCGAACGCGCCCTCCGGATGCAGCGCTCCCTCCAGGAGATCCCGGCGCAGTGAGGCGGGCCCGGGAGGGCTCTCGGCTTCACCCGCCGGCCCGGATTTCGCCGCAGCGTTGGGCCCCAGGTGCGGTTGCCCGGCTGTTATGGCGGGAGTATTATGGAGGCCCGCTGCTGGGGCGGCGGGGAGACCACCGAGGAGGCCAGGATGCATCGAACGACGATCATGCTACCGGACGACCTGAGGAATCGCGCCGTCCGGCGCGCCGAGGACATGGGCGTATCCCTTGGAGAGCTCGTTCGCGTCTCGCTCGACGCCCTGCTGAGCCGCCCCGAGCGGGCGCAGGGCGATCCCCTGTACGCCGACGATACGGTGTACCGGGGCGAGGCCCCCGCAGATCTCTCGGCGGCTCACGACCTCCACCTGTACGGCGAAGAGCCGGCGCAGGATCTCGGGCAAGCCTGCGAGAGGGGCCGCGCGATCTCTCGCCCCTCCGATCCCGAGCCCCGATGATCTTCATCGACACCGGCCCCTTCCTGGCCCGCCACATCGAGCGCGACCAGCATCACCGAACAGCCGTTGCCGCATGGCGCCGGTTGGCAGGGGATGGGCGCCGCTGCGCGACCAGCAACTTCGTCCTCGACGAGACGTTCACCCTGCTCGGAAGGCGCGCCGGCTATGCCTTTGCCGCGGACAGGGCTCGGGGGCTGCTCGCGTCGCCGTCGCTCCTTATCCTCCGGCCCGTCCCCGAAGACGAGGTCCAGGCTGTGGAGCTTCTTGAGAAGTTCGCGGACCAGGAGGTGTCCTTTACCGACTGCATCTCCTTTGTGCTCATGCGAAGACACCGGATTCGTTGCGCCTTCGCCTTCGATCGGCACTTCGAGCGTGCTGGCTTCCAGGTGTGGCCACAGGCGTAGCGCCAAGCCGGCTCCTCAGCAGCCGGCCGCGCCTCCCAGAAGCCCGAGAGTCGCCGGGCTCCCGTCTCCGGCCTACTTCTTCCTCGCGTAGAGAAGCTCCATCGTCCGCACCCCCTCGGGGGAGAGGGCGTAGTCGCGGATCTCGAAGCGGTGGTGGTCGGCGTCCTCGAAGTGGGTGACGTACCCCATGAGCTTGTCCTGCTCCCCCGTCACCGGGTCGTTGGCCACCCCGAAGAGGGCCAGGGTCTTCCCCCCGGCGTCCAGGTTCCCCTCCATGGTGAGCAGCGCGGTGCTGGTGCTGTCGCACCACATGGCCACGTACTTCTTCTTCAGGTTGTCGTAACCGGAGACGCCGTAGCCCCGGAAGGGCCGGCCCATCATCTCCATCTCCACCTCGTCCTGCACCCACAGCCCGGGCAGGAGCCACCGGGTCTCCACCGTGCCCCGGCTCTCCGAGACCGGCCCCTCGGGGCCTTCCATCCACATCCGCCCCCGCACCTCCCAGCTCCCCACCATCCGCCCCAGGAGCTCGTGGGGCGTGCCCGGCGTTCCCGCCGCCATCCACGCGTTCATCATGGCTTCGCGCTTCTTCTCGTCCATCGCCGCACCCTCCGCTCCCCCCTTGGTCCCTCCCCCCGCCGGAGGAGAACCCTACCTCCGGGCGGGGGAGCGTCAACCAGCCTTTGGGGTTTCCCGCGGTCGACGCTCGGTCCGTCCGGCGGGGCACCTGTCTTCCCGACCGGCTCTCAACGGCAGGTAGGAGCCTGCTCCCGCAGGCGACACGGCTCCCGCGGGGCTGTCCCTACGAGTCAGCCGGCCCTTGGCCGGATCGTCGGCAGGCGCCGGCTCCTACCGGGCACCGCCACGGGCCGGATTTACTTCAGCAGTGCCCGCTGGTAGGGTGTCCCCGCGTGTCCCTCCTTCTCCTAGCCGGGAGGCGCTCCGAGATGCCCCAGCCCGCGGGAAGAGCCGCCACCTACGAGGACCTCTCTCGCATTCCCGAGAACGCCACCGGCGAGATCGTAGCCGGCGAGCTCGTGGTCACGCCGCGCCCCTCGAGGCGGCACGTCTTTGCCACCTCGTCCCTCGACAAGGAAGTGGGGCCGCCCTACCAGCTCGGGCGCGGGGGACCGGGGGGCTGGGTCATCCTCGTGGAACCGGAGCTTGGCCTCGGGGAGCACATCCTCGTGCCCGACCTGGCCGGGTGGAGGCGGGAACGGCTGATCGAGTCGGAAGAGCACAACTGGATCTCCGTCACCCCCGACTGGGTCTGCGAGGTGCTCTCCCCCGGCACGGTCCGGCTGGACCGCATCCAGAAGACCGCCATCTACCGGAACCACGGCGTGGCCCACCTCTGGCTCCTGGATCCCCTCCACCGCACCCTGGAGGTCTACGCCCTCGACGCCTCGTCTCGGTCTTGGGTGGTCCGCGGCCTATACGGCGGCAACGATCGCGTCCGCGCCGAACCCTTCCAGGAGATCGAGATCGAGCTGGCCCATCTCTGGTGGAGCTCTCCGGCGGGGGCCGGGTGAGGGGCGGTTCGGAGAGCATGGAAAGGAAGTGCATGGCGAAGAAAGACACTCCGACCAGAAAGCGGACCAGGTTGCGGAGCCAGAGCATCCTGTCGTTCTCGGTCTGTGGGGCGCCGCCGCCTCCGCCAAGGCCTTGTCCTTGCGCGCCAGCTCGCGCTCGAGCTCTCGTAGCCGGGGGGCCTCCGGCGTGCGGCCCTCCGCTGGCCAAGCAGGGCGCTTCTCCAGGCCCGAGAGCACGATCTGGCGCCACTCCTTGAGCTGGGCCTCGTGCAGGCCTTGCGGCGCAGAAAGGCCCCCAGGTCCTCCTCCGGCACGGTGGCCGCCTCGATGACGGCGTTGAGCTTTTCCTCGCCGGTCCAGTCTTGGGGGCGCTTGGAAGTCATGGATCTCCTGGGATGGTCGGAAAGGAGCAAATGTCTCGGTCCGCTACCCTACCAGCCTCCCGCAACCAACGCGACAACGTGGTCTGGTGCACGCCCACCTCCTGGGCGAGCTCTCCTGCGGTGAGCCCACGGGGATCGGCCAGTTTCTGCACCATCTTCGCCTTGAACGTCTTCGAATACCGCATGGGTGGTCAGCTCCACCCGCCCCCAGTTCAGGTTGTTGGTGGGAGAGGGGCATCGGCGGCTCGCCGCCGCCGGCCCCCCCTTCGGTTCGCTACGCTCACCTTCGGGGGGGCCGAACCAACCCCACCCCAACCCCATCCGACAACTATCCTGACACAGGGGGAACCGCGTGATCGCTCGCGTGATGCGGGAGCTGGGGCTCATCGAGGAGTGGGGCAGCGGCTACCGCCGCGTCGTCGAAGCGTGTCGGTCCGGCGGTTATCCGATTCCTGAGTGGGAGGAGCTGGGGGCCGCGATGCGCGTTGGGTTTCGACCCCACCCGGCGTCTCGGGACAAGGCAGAGCCTGCCCAGGGAGAATCCGATCGTGACGCAGTAAATGATCTAGTAAATGAGCTAGTAAACGAGGTGGTGCGGCGCGACCTCAACGAGCGTCAGCTCTGGGTCCTGAGGGAGCTGGCTTCGGGCCGAACCGTCCGGGGCTCCATGGTGGCGAAGCGCTTTGGCTGCTCCTCCGCCACCGCCCGAAGAGACCTCGCGGCGCTCTCGCGCTCGGGGGTGATCGAGTTCGCCGGCGCGCCGAAGACGGGAACGTACAAGCTCAAACGGCCGCAAACCCCCTGAGCCTGGGAGGGCCTCCGCCCCATGAACCTGACCGACCGCGACAAAGAGATCATCAAGGCGCACCTCGACCGGGGGGAGCCTTTGCCGGCTCGGTACAAGCTGGCACTGTTCGAGGATGCGCCCGAGGTGGAGCTCGTGTGGCAGGGGAAGACGAGCGAGGTCACGAACGTGGTCTTGCCGTTCCAGTCCATCGAGCAGATCGACGAGCCGCGGGCCGAGGGGAAGGAGCAGCTCGGGCTCTTTTCGGTGGGGGACGGCGGGCGGCAGGCCGGCGGGTGGGCGAACAAGCTCATCTGGGGCGACAACAAGCTTGTCCTCTCATCGCTCAAGAACGGCCCTCTTCGGCGCGAGATCGACGGGGCCGGCGGGCTGAAGCTCATCTACATCGACCCGCCGTTCGACGTGGGGGCGGACTTCTCGGTCGACATCGACCTCGGAGATGGGACGCTCACCAAAGAGCCCACGGTGATCGAGGAGCTCGCCTACCGGGACACTTGGGGGCGAGGAACGGATTCGTACCTGGCGATGATCTACGAGCGGCTTCGGCTGATGCACGGCCTCCTGGCCGACGACGGCACGATCTACGTGCACGTGGGCTGGGCAGTATCCCATTACGTCAAGGCCGCCATGGACGAGATCTTCGGCCGCAATCAGTTCATCAACCAGATCATCTGGAAGCGGCAGACCGCGCACAGCGACACCGGCCAGGGAGCCCAGCACATGGGGAGGCTCCACGACGTGATCTTGCTTTACAGCAAGGGCGACCGGTACCGCTGGAGTATGCAGTACGCACCGTACGACGAGAAGTACCTTGCCACCCACTACAAGAGCGTTGAGCCCGATACCGGGAGGCGATACGAACTTGCGGATCTCACTGGTCCGGGCGGCGCGTCGAAAGGGAACCCCCTTTACGAGTTCCTCGGTGTCACGAAGTACTGGCGATTCAAACGAGAACGCATGGAGGAGATGTACAGGGCCGGGCGGGTCGTCCAACCGAGTCCCGGTGCCGTCCCTCGGTACAAGCGCTATCTCGACGAGATGCCCGGTGTTCCCGTGCAGGACCTCTGGCTGGACGTGAACGCCATCAACTCCCAGGCGATCGAGGCGGTGGGGTACGACACTCAGAAGCCGGAGGTCCTGCTGGACCGGGTCATTCAGATGTCCTCCAACGAAGGCGACCTCGTCGCCGACTTCTTCTGCGGCTCCGGCACCACGCTCGCCGTGGCCGAGAAGCTGGGCCGGAAGTGGATCGGCTGCGACCTGGGGCGGTTCGCGATCCATACGGCGCGAAAGCGGCTGATCGCTGTCCAGCGGGAGCTCAAGGCGGCCGGGAAGCCCTACCGGAGTTTCGAGATCCTGAACCTGGGCAAGTACGAGCGGCAGTACTTCGTGGGCATCGACCCGAACCTACCCGAGGAGCAGCGCCGGGCCCTCACGCTCCAGAAGGAGGAGCACTACCTCACCCTGATCCTCTCCGCCTACAGGGCCGAGCGGGTGTTCCAGACGCCGCCCTTCCACGGGAAGAAGGGCGCCACGGCCGTGGTGGTGGGGCCGATCGACGCGCCGGTGACGCTCGGTCAGGTCGAGGAGGTCATCGCCCAGTGCCGGCGCAAGAAGGTGAGCCGAGTCGACGTGCTCGGGTTCGAGTTCGAGATGGGGCTCGCGCCCGTGATCCAGGACGAGGCCCGGGCCAAGGGGGTGACGCTGTCCTTGAAGTACATCCCCAAAGACGTCTTCGACCGTCGGGCCGTGGAGCGCGGGCAGGTGCGGTTCTATGACGTGGCCTACGTGGAGGTGCTGCCCAAGGTGTCGAAACAGACGGTGACCGTGACCCTGAAGGACTTCGGGGTCTTCTACCGGCAGGACGACCTGGACGGCCTCGGCGAGAAGCTCAAGGCCGGGGGGAGCAAGGTGACGGTGGACGGGGGGCAGGTGGTCCGGGTGGCGAAGGACAAGAAGGGCAAGGTCACCCGAGAGGTCCTGACCAAAAAGTGGACCGACTGGATCGACTACTGGGCCGTGGACTTCGACTACGAGAACCGCAAGGAGATCGTGCGCGTGGTCGAGGGCCCGCCGGAAGAAGGCGTCGAGCGCGAGGTGTGGACCGGGAACTACATCTTCGAGAACGAGTGGCAGAGCTTCCGCACCCGCAAGGACCGGTCGCTGGAGCTCACCAGCCGGGCCCACGAGTACCCGAAGAAGGGCCGGTACAAGGTCGCGGTCAAGGTGATCGACATCTTCGGCAACGACACCACCAAGGTCGTGGAGGTGAAGGTCTGATGGGCCTCCATCCGAGCTTCCCCGCTGACCCCCACGCGATCCTCGACCCGGCGGTGCGCTGGTACCCCGGCGAGGAGGTCTTCACCGAGGCCGGCCAGGCGACGCTCCTGCCGCCGCTGGTCCACAGGATCCGCCAGGGGGTGAAGGAGTGGCGCGACAGCGGGTACGAGGGCGCGAGCGACACCACCCGGGCGCTGCTGCGCCACTGGTTCGAGGCCGAACACGTGCTCCCCGCGGGGGAGGGGGCGCTCCGGCCCTTCCGCTACTACTTCGCCCAGCGCGAGGCGGTGGAGTCGGCGATCTGGCTGTACGAGGTCGAGGAGGCCCGGGATCCCTACGCCCTCATCCGGTACGACGCGTCCGGACGGGTCTCGAAGGGCCTGTTCGCCGAGGACTGGACCCGCTACGTGCTGAAGCTCGCCACCGGCGCGGGCAAGACCAAGGTGATGAGCCTCCTCATCGCCTGGGCCTACTTCCACAAGCGCTACGAGGAGGGCTCGGACCTCTCCACGAACTTCCTCGTGCTGGCGCCGAACATCATCGTCCTCGACCGCCTGCGCCAGGACTTCGACGGCCTGCGGATCTTCTACGACGACCCCGTGCTGCCCGAGAACGGCCACGAGGGCCGCGCCTGGCAGGACGACTTCCAGCTGGCCTTGCACATTCAGGACGAGATCGGCGTGGTCTCGGACGCCGGGAACCTCTTCCTCTCCAACGTCCACCGCCTCGCCGACGACACCTTCGCGCCGTCTTTTGAGGACGAGGACACCACGGCCTACTTCCTGGGCCGCCGGCCGACGGGTAAGGCGGCGAGCGGCCTGGACCTGGGGCAGATCGTGCGGGACGTGGACGACCTGGTGATCCTGAACGACGAGGCCCACCACATCCACGACGAGGAGCTCGCCTGGTTCCGGAACATCGCCGACATCTCGGGGCGACTTCGCCTGAAGGGGAGCCGGCTCTCGGTCCAACTCGACCTCACGGCCACGCCCAAACACACGAACGGCGCCATCTTCGTCCAGACCGTGGCCGACTACCCCCTGGTGGAGGCGATCCGCCAGGGGGTGGTGAAGACGCCGGTGCTCCCGGACGCGGCCTCGCGGGCCAAGCTCTCGGAGCGGGCGAGCGAGACGTTCACCGAGCGCTACGCGGACTACCTGCACCTGGGGTACCTGGAGTGGCGGAAGGTCTACGACGAGCTCTCGGCGACGAAGAAGCCCGTGCTCTTCGTCATGACCGACGACACCCGGAACTGCGACGAGGTGGGCGAGTACCTGGAGGCGCGCTACCCCGAGCTCCGGGACGGCGTGCTGGTGATCCACACCAAGCGAAACGGCGAGATCTCGGAGGCCGTGAAGGGCAAGAACAAGGAGGAACTGGAACGCCTGCGGCGGATGAGCCGCGAGATCGACCTGGCGGAGAACCCCTGCAAGGCCATCGTCTCGGTCATGATGCTCCGCGAAGGCTGGGACGTGCAGAACGTGGTGACCATCGTCGGCCTTCGGCCCTACAAGGCCGCGAGCCGCATCCTGCCCGAGCAGACCCTGGGCCGGGGGCTGCGGCGGATGTTTCGCGGGGAGCCCGTGGTCGAGAAGGTGAGCGTGGTGGGCACCGACGCCTTCGTGGACTTCGTGGAGTCGATCCGAAGCGAGGGGGTGGAGCTGGAGTACGCGCCGATGGGACCGGGGGGCGGCGGCGGGAAGTCACCCATCGTTGTCGAGGTCGATCGGGACAACGACAAGAAGGACCTTGAGCGGCTCGACATGGAGCTGCCGATCCTGGCCCCGCGGCTCTACCGGGAGTTCAAGAACCTGGAGGCCCTGGACGCGCGGGCGCTGCCGCCGGGGAACCTGGCCCTCAAGCGGTTCTCCGCCGAGGAGCAGCGGGAGATCGTCTTCAAGGACCTGGACACCGGCGAGCGCAGTCACACCACCCTGCTCGACACGACCCTCGCGCCCAGCCACCAGGCGGCCGTGGGCTTCTTCGCCCGGACGATCCTCCGGGACCTGCGGCTCGTGGGCGGGTTCGACGTGCTCTTCGGGAAGCTCAAGGAGTACATGGGGAGCCGCCTCTTCGAGAAGCCCGTGGACCTGGACGACCTGAACGTGCTCCGCAACCTCTCCGAACCCGCGGCGATCCGGAAGATCCTGGAGACCTTCAAGGCGGCCATCAACGCCCTCACGGTGCAGGAGAAGGGGACGACCGAGGTCAAGGGCACGATCAAGCTCAGCAAGGCGCGCCCGTACGTGGTGACCAGCCAGCCCTACCTCGTGCCGAAGCGCTCGGTGTTCAACAAGGTGGTGACCGACCAGGGCTTCGAGTTGGAGTTCGCCGGCTTCCTGGACGGGTGCGAGGACCTCGTCTCCTTCGCGAAGAACCCCCAGCGCCAGGCGAGCTCGCTCCGGATCGAGTACCAGACGGCCGAGGGCGGCCTGGCCAACTACTACCCGGACTTCCTGGTGAAGGAGACCGAGACCGACTACTGGATCGTCGAGACCAAGGGCAGGGAAGACGTGGAGGACCCGGGCAAGTGGGAGCGGCTCTGCCGCTGGTGCGAGGACGCCTCGGCCGCGGACGGGACCCGGCGGTTCCGGCCCCTCTACGTGCCGGAGGAGGGGTGGAAGAAGGCCCGGGCGAAGAGCTTTCGGGGCCTGGCGGAGGCGTTTGGGGGAGGGGGGCCCGCGGCTACCGCACGGAGGTGGGGTCAAGCCTGACGAGGGCGTTGAGGAAACTCCGTCTCACTCCAGCCACAGCCCCTTGAGGGGAAACTGCGCCTCGGGAAAGGGTTCGGCGCGGACGAGGTCGTCCTCGGCGAAGAAACTCTCGGGCACCCAGGCGCCGGACTCCCCGCGCCCGAACACCTCCAGGGTCTTGTGGAGTGGGTCTACCAGCCACACGTGCCCGACCTCGGGGCTCTGGCGGTAGATCTCCATCTTCGTGAAGCGGTCCTTCTTGGCGGTGCCCGGAGAGAGGACCTCGCAGACCCAGTCGGGGGCGACGGCGATCCAGTTGTGCTCAGGGGATCGGACGAACCGCTCCCGCTTCCACCCGGCCAGGTCGGGGACCAGGGGCTCGCCCCGGCCGGGAAAGAGGACCTCGGGCTCGTCCAGGATGATCCAGCCTCCCAGCCCGCCGCCGCGCCCCATGTGGTACGGCGGAACGAGCTCTCCCCCCAGGACCGACGCGGCAGCGGCGTGCTCCGGCGACGGCCGGGGCGTCACCACGAGCTCGCCGTCGATGATCTCGCCGATGGCGCCTTCGGGGATCGTGTACAGGTCTTCGTAGGTCGCCCGCTTCCCGGCTGGCCTTCCCATGGGATGCCTCCTCGCGCGCTGCCCTCGCTGGGCACCCCGCAGGGGGGATTTCTTCCCGGGTCCCGCGCCGGGCCCCCGTTTGCGGTGGGTCTGACGGTACGGGCGGAGCTGGAGGGTGTCAAGGGAAGCGCGGACCCTGGAACCGCCGCCTGGGTGGGCAGCGGGCTCGGGGAGCCCCTCCGCTCCTCCGCGCAATCCGCGGCTTCCAGAGGGCATCTCCCCGAGGGAATCGGTGCGCCGAGCTTCACCGGTCTGCACCGGGTGGCGTCGATCGGTCGATGCGGTGCGCAGCTGCGCTACAGGGCCCCCCGACCCCTCCCCAAAACTTCCCCCCCATCCCCTCCTACCGGCACCGCGGCCCCCCGGATGGGATCGCGGACGACCCCAGGTCGAGCTCCCCGAGCTGCGCCAGCACCGCCTCGATCTCG
>JBFLZB010000164.1 GCA_040756475.1 Thermodesulfobacteriota bacterium | reverse complement strand
GTAGTCCCAGGCTCCGGCGAGGGGTACGAAGCGGGCCGGCCCGCCCCAGCCCTCCAGGAGGGCGGGGGACTCCAGGAAGAGGAAGGGAGTAAAGCCGTCGTCCTCGGTCGCCACCCCCCGGGGTCCGCGCACGAACAGCCGCACGCGGTCGTCGGCCACCACCTCGACGGCGACCACGGCTTCCTTCGGATCGGCCCCGAAGAGGGCCGCGTTGTCGTAGGGCAGCCGGTCCATCTCGGGCCTCCGGGGAAGGAGGGAGGACCTACTGCTTCTTCATCCCCTCGAGCATCTTGCGCGCCCTGCCGCCCTGCCCGGAAGGCAAGGCGATGAGGCCGTCCACCACCTCGGCGACCAGCGCCTTGGCCTGCTGCGCGTCGCCCGCCTCCTGGGCGGCGGCGGCCCGCTCGAGCTGGGCCGCTACCCGGGCGCCGCGCCCACCTTCGTCTCCGGAGGCAGCCCCACCCGCCGGGAGCTCGGGGAGCTCCTGGTCCTCGGTGTGTTCCACCGCGGCGCGGGTCAGCTCCAGCGCCTTGGGAAGGTCGCCGTCCCGCAGGGCGAAGTGGGCGAGCCCCGCCAGCCCCAGGGGCAGGGTGGCATCCAGGTCCACCGCCTTCTGGAAGGCTTCCCGGGCCGTCTGCCCGGCTTCGGCCTTGCCGTCGCGCTCGATCCCCAGGTGGAGGGCGCCGTTGAGGGCGTGGGCGTCGGGGTACTGGGGATCGTCGGCGAGAACCTGGTCGAGCTTCTCCTTGGACTTGGAGAACTGGTTTCGGTCGAACTGGGTCTTCGCCAGCCCGAAGTTCAGGGTCACCTTCCGGTCCGTCGGCCGATAGCGCTCGTGTTTGGGCTTGTGGCTGGCGGCAACCTCGTCGGCAAGTCCCAGCCCTTCGAGGACCTGGGCGCGCATGTCCTCGTACGCGCTGCTCGGGTGGCCCGAAAACTCGAACACGATCTTTCGGCTCTTGTCGAGGAACGCCGTGGACGGCAGCGCGATCACGCCCCACGTGTTGTACTGCTCCAGGCCCTTGTCGAGGGCCATGGGGAACTTGAGCCCGCGCTCCTGGGCAAACGCGGCGACCTTCGCATCGAGGTCGGCCGGTGCCGAAGCCCCCTCGGCATTGATCGCCACAGCCTTGAGCCCCTTGGCGCCGAACTCGTCCAGGAGCTTCTGGACGTCGTCGAGCTGCGTGGCGGATTTCGGGCTCCAGAGCGCCCAGAAGACCACGATCGTCAGGGGACCGTCACCGTGAAGCTCGCCGAAGTCCACCTTGCCGCCGGCAGTGTCGGGCAGGGAGAACGCCGCCACCTCGTCCCCCACGGCAACGTGCTTGAACGCCGCCGCGGACGTGGAATCCACGAAAAACGTCATCGCCGAGAGCACACAGACGGCAAGTACGAAACGACGAAGATACCACATGGATCCTCCTTGCCGTGGGGGTAGGAAATGCAGTTGCGTCGGCCGGCGAAAACGATCCTGCCGCCCCGCGCGCGGGAAAGCCGGAATCCTACCACCTGCCCGAGCCGAGGTTCAACGCGCAATTTGGATGGTCAACGGCAGTAGCGAGGCCCCGCCTTGCTTGAGACTTCCGGTTCTCAAGGATTCCTGGGAAAGATAGGGGGTTGGCGTTCCAACAGCCGGTGCTTCCTGCTAGCCTGGGTTCGCAACGTGCGCCCTGGCGAGGAGCTCCCATGACGCAGGAATCGCTGGTGATCTCTCCGGCCGTGCAGGAGGCCTTGCGCGGGGGGCGGCCCGTGGTGGCACTGGAGACGGCGGTCCTCACCCACGGCCTGCCCCGCCCGCAGAACCTGGAGGCCTACCGCGAGCTCGAGGCGGCGGTGCGCGGCGGCGGGGCCGTGCCCGCGCCGGTGGGCGTAGTGGGCGGGGTGCTGCGGGTCGGGCTGACCGAAGAGGAGACGGTCCGGCTGGGACAGACGCGCCTCGCGGCCAAGGCGGGGGTGGCCGATCTCCCGGCCCTGGCCGCGCGGGGCGCGGACGCCGGCACCACGGTGGCGGCCACCCTGTGGGCCTGCCGGCGCGCGGGCATCCGGGTCTTTTCCACGGGGGGAATCGGCGGCGTCCACCGGGGTGCCGAGGCCACCTTCGACGTCTCCGGGGATCTCGGGGCCCTGGCCCGGCATGGCGGATGCGTGGTCTGCTCGGGGGCCAAGGTGATCCTGGATCTTCCCAAGACCCTTCAACTCCTCGACACCCTGGGGGTGTGCGTGGTGGGGTACCGGACCAGCGAGTTTCCGGCCTTCCTTTATACCGAGTCGGACCTGCCCTTGCGCCACAGGGTCGAAACGCCCCAGGAAGCGGCGGCCGTGATCGCGTGCCGAGACCGACTCGGGCTGCCCCAGGCGGTGCTCCTGGCGAACCCTCCGCCCATCGAGGTGGCCGTGCCGCGGGAGGAGCTGGAACGGGCCCTGGGCGCCGCCCTCGCCGACGCCGAGCGCCGCGGCCTCCTCGGCCACGAGATGACCCCGGCGCTCCTGGCGGCTCTGGCGGCTTCGTCGGGGGGGGCGACGGTGAACGCCAACCGCGCGCTCCTGCGGGCCAATGCCGCCCTGGCGGCCCAGGTGGCGGTGTGCCTGGCCCGGGCGCAGTCCCAGTGAGCCGCTCCCTCGGCATCCGGCCTGCGCCGGCCCCGCCTCACGAAGCGCGAGCGCTCGCCATTTCGGGCCGCAAGACCTCGGATGCCACCATGCCGACCACGATCAAGGCGCCGCCCGCCCAGGCGAGGGCCGAGAGGCGCTCGCCTGCCAGGGTTACCGAGAAGAGGGCCGCGAAGACGGGCTCGAGGGTATAGACCAGAGCCGCCCGGGTGGGCGTCGTCCAGCGCTGAAAGCTGGTCTGCACCCAAAAGGCATAGGCCGTGGCGAAGACAGCGGTGATGACCAGGGTGACCACCAGGGTTGCGGGCCACTGCCGCGGCCAGGTGACGGGCTCGAAGGCGAGGCTCGCCCCAAACCCCAGGACCGCCATGGTGGCAATCTGCACGGTCGCCAGGGCCCGGCCGTCGTAGCCCTCGGTGAGGGCGTCCAGTCCCAGGATGTGGAGCGCCACGAACACGGAGCACACGACCACCAGAGCGTCTCCGGTCTGGAGCCGCCAGGGGGTCTGGTAGGTGAGCAGGAACAGGCCGGTCACCGCAAGGAAGACGCCGAGCTTTCCTCCGGGGGCCGGGGGCTTGGCCAGGAGCGGGCCGGCCAGAAGCGGAACCCATACCACGTTGAGCCCCGTGAGGAAGCCGGCGTTGGAGGCGGTGGTGAGGGTCAGCCCGAAGGTCTGGAAGAGGTAGGAGAGGAACAGCAGCACGCCGAGGAAGATCCCTCGCACCACGCCTCTGCGGTCCAGCGTCGCGAGGGCGGGCCCCGCGGCGGCCCCGAGCAGCGCCGCGCTCAGGGCAAAGCGCACCCAGAGGAAGCACAGCACCGGAACCTGCGCCACCGCGTCCTTCACCAGGGGGAAGGTCGCCCCCCAGAACAGGGCTACGCTCGCGAGGAGCAGCTCGGCCACGATCCGGCGTCTTCGGTCTTCCACGGGGCGAGATCCTGCCGGCAGTCGTGGGCCGGCGCCTTGCTGGAGAAATGGACCGTATGGTATAAGCCCGCACGACGTTCAAACACGAGTTTCGTGCGGCCACACCCAGCGGGGCGCGGATTGTCTCATGAAGCGCGGCGAAAAGGAACCCATCCAGGTGCTCTGCCCCCGCTGCCGCCACACCGAGATCGTCTACCTTCCCCTGCCCGATTTGCCCAAGTGCCCCGAGTGCGGCATCCCGATGGTCATCGAGGAACTGCTGGACGAGGGGAAGTCCTACTGACGGGGATCCAGTTCACGCGCGGGGCGCGCCGACCGAGCGTCGGCGGGTCCGCGGGTACAACAAGAGGAGGATGATCATGAAGAAGGGTGCCC
Organism: Thermodesulfobacteriota bacterium; assembly: GCA_040756475.1. Classification (NCBI taxonomy): domain Bacteria; kingdom Pseudomonadati; phylum Thermodesulfobacteriota; species Thermodesulfobacteriota bacterium. The sequence continues at coordinate 6,542 of JBFLZB010000164.1, read as the reverse complement.
TTCTGTTCGCGTCACTCCTGGTCGGGATGACGCTGCTAACCGGGCTTGCCGGCGCGGGGACGCTCGACGACATCCAGCAGCGCAAGAAGCTGCGCGTGGGCCTCGAGCCCATGTACATGCCCTTCGAGCTCAACAGCAAGACGGGCGAGATCATCGGCTTCGACGTGGACATGGCCAAGCGCATGGCCCGCGCCATGGACGTGGATCTGGAGTTGGTGAGCACGGCCTGGGACGGGATCATCCCCGCGCTCCTGACGAACAAGTTCGACATCATCATGAGCGGCATGACGGTCACTCAGGCGCGAAACCTCAAGGTCAACTTCGCAGACCCCTACATCGTGGTGGGCCAGACCATCCTGATCCACAAGAAGCACGAAGGCACCGTGCGGTCGTACAAGGACCTCGATGACCCCAAGTACAAGGTGACCTCGAAGCTCGGCACCACGGGTGAGCAGGCGGTCAAACGGCTGATCCCCAGGGCCACCTACCTCTCCTTCGAGACGGAGCAGGAAGGGGTCATGGAAGTGGTCAACGGCAAAGCCGACGCCTTCGTGTACGACTCGCCCTACTGCGCGGTGGCCAATGCCCAGAAGGGGGAGGGAAAGCTCGTGTTCCTCGACGAGCCCTTCACCTACGAACCCCTGGCCTGGGCCGTGCGCAAGGGCGATTACGACTTCATCAATTGGCTCAATCATTTCCTCAACCAGGTGAAGAACGACGGGACCTACGACCGGATCTACGAGAAGTGGTTCAAGAGCGACGTGTGGCTCAAGGACTTGCAGTAGGCCGGCCGCCGACCCTAAAGCCTCGAGCCGGCCCGTGCAGCGAACCGAGCGTTCCTGGCCCTGGCAGCTCCTCCTGGCGGCGATCCTCCTGGCCGCCGCGGCGGGGCTGTGGGTGGCCACGGACCGGATGGACTACACCTGGCGCTGGAATCGGGTGCCCGAGTACTTCGCGTACCGGTCCGAGACCCTCCAGAAGGTCCCCTTCGACGGCGTCGTGGAAGAGGTGCGGGAGAAGGGGGATCGCGTCGAGGTGGCCGTGCGGAGCCCGGAAGGGGAGCGCCGGACCCTGGCGGTGGAGGCCGGCACCGTGCGGGTGCTCCCGGGCGACGACCTCTTCGAGGGAGACCCGGTCGGCTCCACCTTTTCGTGGCGGGCCGGGCCGCTCGCCCGGGGCCTGTGGGTTACGATCTGGCTCTCCTTCGCCTCGGGCTGCCTCGGGCTCGTCCTGGGCCTCGTGGCGGGCCTGTGCCGCGTCTCCAGAAACCCTGCGCTTCGGGGCCTCTCCACGGTGTACGTCGAGATCATCCGGGGAACGCCGCTCCTGGTGCAGATCTTCATTTTCTACTTCTTCATCGGCACGGTGCTCCACCTGGACCGGATCGTGGCGGGAATCGGCGCCCTGGCCGTGTTCGCCGGGGCCTACGTGGCCGAGATCATCCGGGCGGGAATCCAGTCCATCCCCCGGGGCCAGATGGAGGCGGCCCGCTCCCTGGGGATGAGCGTTCCCCAGGCCATGACCCACATCATCCTGCCCCAAGCCTTCAAACGGACGCTGCCGCCTCTGGCGGGGCAGTTCATCAGCCTGGTCAAGGACTCCTCCCTGGTGTCCGTGATCGCGATCACCGACCTCACCAAGAGCGGACGGGAGGTCATCACCTCCACCTTTGCCACGTTCGAGGTGTGGTTCACCGTGGCCGCGCTGTACCTGCTCGTGACCTCGGTCCTCTCCCAACTGATCCAGTGGACGGAGCGGAGGCTCGCCGTCAGTGATTGAGACCCGCGACGTCGTGAAGATCTTCGAGTCCCGGGGGAGGGTCGTCCGGGCCGTGGACGGCGTGAGCACCCGGGTTCGCAAGGGAGAGGTGGTGGTCGTGATCGGTCCCTCGGGTTCCGGCAAATCCACCTTCCTGCGCTGCCTCAACGGGCTCGAGAGCTTCGACGCGGGCCACGTGTTCATCGACGGGATGGACCTGGCGAGCCGGAAGACCGACATCAACAAGGTCCGGCGCGAGGTGGGGATGGTGTTCCAGCAGTTCAATCTCTTCCCCCACAAGACCGTCCTCGAAAACCTGACCCTGGCGCAGCTGGTGGTCCGGGGGCGCAGCCGGGAAGAGGCCGAGGGGAAGGCCCGTCGCCTGCTCCAGAAGGTGGGGATCGCCGAAAAGGAGAGCGAGTATCCCTCGCGCCTCTCGGGAGGCCAGCAGCAGCGGGTGGCGATCGCCCGGGCGCTCGCCATGGACCCCAAGATCATGCTCTTCGACGAACCCACCAGCGCCCTGGACCCCGAGATGGTGGGGGAAGTGCTCGACGTCATGAAGACCCTCGCCCGGGAGGGCATGACCATGGTGGTGGTGACCCACGAGATGGGTTTCGCTCGCGAGGTAGCCGACCGGGTCCTCTTCATGGACGAGGGCAAGGTGGTGGAGGAGGGCACCCCGGAGCACTTCTTCACGGCCCCTCGGGAGGAGCGCACCAAGCTCTTCCTCAGCCAGGTCCTGTAGCACCCCCGCGCCATCCCGATCTCACCACCCGGCAGACCGCCGAGACGCCCCCGCCCGGATCGGAGCGCAAGGGCTCCCGGACCCCGCTCGCCATCCAGGTGGCGGATCGCGACGGCGCCGGGCCCTTGCGTCTGCCCTCCCGGTGTGGTCTTCTTTTCCTCCCCTCCGGCCCCGGCCTGGATCTCCCACCAGCAACAGGAGTGTGACGATGCCCCGGTTTGCCCCCCCGGCCAAGCTTGCCGCCCGCGGCGGCGACGTGCGCTACCACAGCCTGCCCGCCCTCGAGGCCTCGGGTGTCGGCGCGGTCTCCCGCCTGCCCTTCTCGGTCAAGGTGCTCTTGGAGGCGGTGCTTCGCAACTGCGACGGCTACCTCGTTCGAGAGGAGGACGTGGCGGCCCTGGCCCGGTGGGGGAGCGCCGGGGAGCCGGAGCGGGAGCTCGCCTTCCTCCCGGCCCGGGTGCTCCTCCAAGATTTCACGGGGGTGCCTGCGGTGGTGGATCTCGCGGCCCTGCGCGCGGCCATGGACCGGCTCGGGGGGGACCCGAAGAGGATCAACCCCCTCATTCCCGTGGATCTCATCATCGACCACTCGGTCCAGGTGGACCGCTTCGGCACCGAGGCATCCCTCGCCTTCAACGCCCAGAAGGAGTTCGAGCGAAACCGCGAGCGCTACGAGTTCCTCAAGTGGGGCCAGGAGTCCTTCGACAACTTCCGGGTGGTGCCCCCCGCCACCGGCATCTGCCACCAGGTCAATCTGGAGTACCTGGCCCGGGTGGTGCAGGTGCGAAACGGCGTGGCCCTGCCCGACTCCCTGGTGGGCACCGACTCCCACACGACCATGATCAACGGCCTCGGGGTGGTGGGATGGGGTGTTGGCGGCATCGAAGCCGAGGCGGTGATGCTCGGCCAGCCCATCTACATGCTTACTCCGGCAGTCGTGGGGATGCGGCTCACAGGGGTGCTCCGTCCCGGCGTCACCGCCACGGATCTCGTGCTCACCGTGACCCAGATCCTGCGAAAGCACGGGGTGGTGAACAAGTTCGTTGAGTTCTGCGGCCACGGTCTCGCAGCTTTGAGCCTGCCCGACCGTGCCACCCTCGCCAACATGGCCCCCGAGTACGGAGCCACCATGGGGTTCTTCCCCGTGGACGAGGTGACCCTGGAGTACCTGCGCTTCACCGGCCGCGGGGGGGATCTGGCCGATCTCGTGGAGCGCTACACCAAGGAGCAGGGGCTGTTCCACACCGACGAGACACCCGAGCCGGCCTACTCGGAGATCCTGGAGCTCGATCTGGACACGGTGGTGCCCTGCCTGGCGGGCCCCAAGCGCCCCCAGGACCGGGTGGCGCTGCCCCAGGTAAAGAAGGCCTTCGCCCAGGAGCTTCGCACCACCTACAGCAAGGGCGCGGAGGCCGACCGCCCCGAGGACCTCAACGGGTGCCGCTGGCTGGGGGAGGGCGGCACGCCCCTGGAGGCGCCCCTGGTCCACCAGCCCCACCGGGCGGACTCCTACGAGAAGGACCGCACGCCCGTTCGCCTGGGAGACGTGGAGACCTCGCTCACCCACGGCTCGGTGGTCATTGCCGCCATCACCTCGTGCACCAACACCTCGAACCCGGCGCTTCTCCTGGGCGCCGGGCTCCTGGCGAAGAAGGCCGTGGAGCGCGGCCTCACCGTGCGGCCCTGGGTCAAGACGAGCTTTGCTCCGGGGTCCCTGGTGGTGACCCGGTACCTGGAGGCGGCGGGCCTCACCCCGTATCTGGAGGCCCTGCGGTTTCACACCGTGGGGTACGGGTGCACCACCTGCATCGGCAACAGCGGCCCCCTTCCCGATCCGGTGGCGACGGCGATCTCCGAACGCGATCTGGTGGTGGCCTCGGTCCTTTCGGGAAACCGCAACTTCGAGGGCCGTATCAACCCCCACACCAAGGCCAACTACCTGGCGAGCCCGCCCCTGGTGGTCGCCTACGCGCTGGCGGGAACCGTCGACATCGACCTGGAGAGCGAGCCATTGGGGCACGGCCCCAACGATGAAGCCGTCTATCTCAAGGACCTGTGGCCCACCGACGAGGAGGTGCGCCAGGCCGTGGAGCGGGCGGTGGGCGCCGAAATGTTCGGCGAAGAGTACGCCCGGGTGTTCGACGGCGACCGCCTGTGGCAGGCCATCCCGTCTTCGGGCGGAGATCTCTACGTCTGGGACCCGGCTTCGACCTACGTGCGGGAGCCCCCGTTCTTCCAGGAGCTGAGTGCTGCCCCCCCGGGCATCCGCCCGATCCGGGGCGCCCGGGTGCTGGCCCTCTTCGGCGACTCCATCACCACCGACCACATCTCGCCGGCCGGCTCGTTTCGCGCCCAGAGCCCCGCCGGCTCGTACCTGGCCTCCCTGGGGGTGGCCCCCGCCGACTTCAACTCCTACGGCTCCCGGCGGGGCAACCACGAGGTCATGATGCGGGGCACCTTCGCCAACGTGCGCCTGCGAAACCAGCTGGCACCGGGCTCGGAGGGGGGCGTCACCGAGCACCTGCCCAGCGGCGAGCGGATGAGCATCTATGACGCCGCCATGCGCTATCAGGCCGAGGGCACGCCGCTCGTGGTACTGGCGGGGAAGGACTACGGCATGGGGTCGAGCCGGGACTGGGCCGCCAAGGGCACCTACCTCCTGGGCGTGCGCGCCGTGTTGGCGGAGAGCTACGAGCGCATCCACCGCTCGAACCTGGTGGGCATGGGGGTGCTGCCCCTCCAGTTCCCGGAGGCGCAGTCCGCCGCCTCCCTGGGGCTGACGGGGCGGGAGAGCTTCCAGGTGGAGGGCCTGGACGGCGATCTCACGCCGGGCCAGGTCGTGCGGGTCACCGCCGCGGGCGAGGACGGGGCGGTTCGAACCTTCGACGCGGTGCTCCGGGTGGACACCCCCGTGGAGATGGAATACTGCCGCAACGGCGGCATCCTCCAGACCGTCTTGAGGAAGCTTCTCAAAGGCTGAGGAGGTGGCGCCCGGACGGCGCGCGCGGTTCAGGAGGAGCAGCGTGGGAGACACGGCGACGGAACAGAAATGGACGGGCGGGCGCCCCGGACCCAGGGAGGGGACAGGGATCGTCGGGAGTCCGGAGCCGCCCGCCCGATCCACTCATCGGCGCGCACAGGGAAAACTTGAGGCCCGGATGGGGAAGAAATGCCATCGCCTCCGGGAAATTCGTCCGCCCGGGAGTGCGTGGAGCCTGCGAGCTGCGGCCCCGATTGCCCTGGCTCTCCTCGCGGCAGCGAGCCTGGCCCTGGGAGGCTGTGCGCTGGGAGGGCGAGGTGCGAAAGAGCGTTACGACAACGCGCGCGCCCTGGCAAGCAGCCTTCAGCAGCCCGCGAGAGGCACCGCGGAGCAACGCACCTACCGGAACAGCCGTTACCGCGGCGCGGCGTTTGCCGGAGTACAGGTGCATCCCCTAACGCTCGAAGCGGCACCCTACGAAGACCGCGAATACCAGGCGTTTCTCGGCGACCTGCGGCTGGCCCTCGAGTTTGCCACGGCACAGGCCCTGGCGACGGTGCCCCGCCTCGGATCCGTCAACCGCTCGACTCCGGCCGGCCCCGGCGTCGCCCTGCGGTGCGTCATCGAGGCGCTCGTCCACGTCACCCCCACCGGCCAGCCCGTGGGGCGCGACCCCGTGTTCCGGGACCCGCAACCCAAGCTCATCGTCGTCTACCGCATCGAGGACGCGGCCACGGACGAGCCGGTCTTCCGATATACCAGCGTGGAAATTTCCCATTGGGAGTATGGCCCCTGGGCCATGGAGGACCTGCTGGCGCGCGCGGTACAGGCCGCAGGAGAACTGCGGGAAGCGCTCGCCAAGGAGTAGGCCTCCCGGCGTCCTGCCGGGCGCGAGAAAGCCCGCGCGGGCTTCCCGGTGGCCGACCTCCCGCGTGCGTGCCCGCAGGTGAGCCGCGACATGCTCAAGAAGGTATTGGGCAGGCGACGGGGCGAAGGTCGGATCGAGTGCCATGGGCAAGGACCGTCTGCCCTCTGGCGAAAGAGGGGATCTTACCG